>JAITTC010000201.1 GCA_031287285.1 Christensenellaceae bacterium | reverse complement strand
GACCTTGCCGCCCAGGAGCTTATAGACGGGCACGCCCGCATCCTTGCCGGCGATATCCCACAGGGCCATCTCGATGGAGCTGATGACCTTGCCCCAGGGCTTGAAGGCGCCGGCCCTGCGCATGCGGCGCATGCAGTCCTCGACGTTGGTGGGGTCTGCCCCGACGATCATGCTCTTGAAATAAGGAATGAGAGGCTTAACGAAGTCCTTGTTGTTCTCGATCTGGCTGAATCCATCGATGCCCTTGTCGGTCACGATGCGAATGCAGATGTTGGTGCCGATGGTTGCGCTCTTGACGTCCGTGATTTTCATGGCTTTTTTTCGCTCCCCTTTCTTTATTGTGCCGCGATATTGTGCCGCGATGGGTTTGTCAGGCAGCCCGAGGGCTTCCTTCCAAAAGTATAGACCATTTCTTTTTGTTTTGAAAGGGTTTGTTAAAAGTTTTATGGGCGGGGCTTCGTAAAAGCCTGCCGGCAGGCAAAAAAGAGAAAAGGGCGGCTTATGCGGCCCTTTTGAGGGGATGCGTGGGCTTAACGATGAATGAATCCTTGAAAAAGCGCATTCGATGAAGGGCGGGGCCTTTTTGCCAGCCCGAGCGAAGGCGGTGCGAAAGGCCGTCAATGGGCGGCCGTGGAGCTTGACAGAGGCCCATTGCGGTGCTATCGTATAACATGCCAATTGTTAGCAAACGCTAACCATATAAAAATGGGGTTCGGGAGGCAAAGACCATGACGCTTGACCAGTTGGAACCCGGGCAAGGCGCGCGCATCGCGGCCGTGGGCGGCTGCGGCGCGCTGCGGCGCCGCCTGCTCGACATGGGCCTGACGCCGGGCACCGCCGTAACGGTGCGCAAGGTCGCCCCGCTGGGCGATCCGATCGAGCTGACCCTTCGCGGCTATGAGCTCAGCATCCGCAAGGAGGATGCGTGCCAAATCGAGCTGCTCGGCGCGGGGAGGGAAGGCAGATGAGCTCCATCGCGCTGATCGGCAACCCAAACGCGGGGAAAACCACGCTTTTCAACGCCCTGACCGGCTCGAACCAGCACGTGGGGAATTTCCCTGGCGTGACGGTTGAAAAAAAGGAAGGGCTCATTCGCGGCAGGCGGGAAATGAACCTGGTCGACCTGCCCGGCATCTACTCCCTTTCGCCCTATTCCGCGGAGGAAGTGGTGACGAGGGACTTCCTCATCGAAGAAAAGCCCCAGGCCGTGATCGACATCGTGGACGCCACGAACATCGAGAGAAATCTCTACCTGACGGTGCAGCTCATGGAGCTTGGCGCGCCGGTCGTGGTGGCGCTGAACATGATGGACGAGGTTCGCGCCAACGGCGACGTGATCGACGCAGCGATGCTCTCAAAGGAGCTTGGCCTGCCCGTGGTGCCCATTTCGGCGAGCCTTGGCGAGGGCCTGGAGGAGCTCATGGCCCAGGTTGAAGCCCTGGCCGCCAGGAATGCGCCCAGCCAGGCCCTCGATCTTTGCGAGGGGCCGGTGCACACGGCGGTGCACTCCATCGCCCACATCGTGGAAGCCGCGGCCCGTCGCCACGGCATGACCAAGCGCTACGCGGCCACCAAGATGATCGAGGGCGACGGGCCGGTGCAAAGAACCCTGGCGCTGAGCGCCGCCGAGGAAGATATCATCCATCACATCGTCGAGGCGATGGAGGCTTCGATGGGAACCGACCGCGAGGCTGCCCTGGCCGATATGCGCTATCTCTTCATCGAGGGCATCTGCAAAAGGGCCGTGCGAAAATCCGGCCTCAACAAGGAGCAGCACCGCTCCGCCAGGATTGATAACCTGCTCACGCATCGGATTTTTGCCATCCCCATCTTCCTGCTCGTGATGGCCTCGGTCTTCTTTTTGACCTTCGGCCTTGTGGGGGCGTTTTTAAGCGACGGATTCAGCTTTTTGGTCGATACCCTAACCTCCCTGTTAGA
Organism: Christensenellaceae bacterium; assembly: GCA_031287285.1. GTDB lineage: Bacteria > Bacillota > Clostridia > Christensenellales > UBA1750 > JAITGM01. The sequence continues at coordinate 2,214 of JAITTC010000201.1, read as the reverse complement.
CGAAGGCCTTGCGGCCCTTGAAATCAACAGCGCGATCCATTCCCTCATCATCGACGGCGTGTGCGCGGGGGTCGGCTCCGTGCTCTCGTTCCTGCCCACGATCATGGTGCTGTTCTTCTTCCTCTCCATTTTAGAAGATAGCGGCTACATGGCGCGGGTCGCTTTCGTGATGGATAAATTATTGCGCAAAATCGGGCTTTCCGGCCGCTCCTTCGTGCCGATGCTCGTGGGCTTTGGCTGCTCGGTGCCGGCCGTGATGGCCACGCGCACGCTGGCTTCCAAGCGCGACCGCTATATGACCATCCTACTGATCCCCTTCATGTCGTGCTCCGCAAAACTGCCCATCTACGCGACCTTCGTGGCGGCCTTCTTTCCAAGGAACGGCGCCCTGGTGATGACGGGGCTTTACCTGCTGGGGATGCTCGTGGCCATCTGCTATGGGCTGATCCTCAGTAAGACCGGCTACAGGGGCAATTCGGTGCCCTTCGTGATGGAATTGCCAGCCTACCGCCTGCCCTCGCTGAAGACCGTCATCCTGCACATGTGGGAAAAGGCCAAGGACTTCCTCCTGCGAGCCTTCACCATTATCTTCTTGGCCTCGGTGCTGATTTGGCTTTTACAGAGCTTCGATTCAAGGCTTATGCTCGTGAGCAGCAGCGCCTCTTCCCTTTTGGCCTCGCTTGGGCGGCTGATCGCGCCGATCTTTGCGCCCCTTGGCTTTGGGGACTGGATCTCTTCGACCGCGCTGGTGACCGGCCTCATCGCCAAGGAGGCGGTGGTTTCCACCATGGCGGTGCTGACCGGCTCCGGGGACGGGCTGACGCTTTCAAGCGCGCTGCAGCAGCTTTACAGCCCCCTGCAGGCGCTGACCTTCCTCTGTTTCACCCTGCTCTATATGCCTTGCGTCGCCGCCATGGCGGCGATTCGGCGTGAAACCGGCACCCGCTGGGCGATCATGGCCATGGCGGCGCAGACCGGCATCGCCTGGGTGGTGGCGCTGATCTTCCGCCTGGCCTGTTCCATCTGGTTTTGATAAAGGAGGCGCAAATGCAGCAAAATCTTGCGTTAGAGCGGCTTTATGCCGAGGTGAAGGCCCGCCTTTTGGGCGCGGAGGCAGCGCACGGCTGGGAACACGCGCGCAGGGTGTATGACGCGGCGCTTGCCATCGCGCAGGCCGAGGGCTACGAGGGGAATCGCTTCGTTTTGGGCGCCGCCGCGCTGCTGCACGACCTTGCGGACCATAAATTCGTGCCAGAAAGGCAGGAGCGCAAGAGGATAATCCTCGAGTTCCTTCAGGAATACGGCCTAGAAAAGGGCCTGACGGAGGAGATCTTCCTGGCGACGGAGGGGGTATCGTTTTCGCAGAACAAGGGCGAAACCGCCGAGCCCGGCGCGCTGCTGCGCATCCTTCGCGACGCCGACAGGCTCGACGCCATGGGTGCCATGGGCATTGCCCGAACCTTCGCCTACGGAGGAAGGGTCGACAGGCCGCTGCTTGCAGAGGGCGGGGAGCAGGGCAGCGTCGAGCATTTCTTCGAGAAGCTGCTGCTCTTAAAAGACGGCCTTTATACCGAGGCCGCAAAGGCCTTGGCCGCCGAGCGTCATGCCTTTTTGCTCGAATTTCTGCGGCATTTTTTCATCGAATATTATGGCGAGGAAGAAGGCCTTCGCCTTTTGGACGAAAGACTGACTAAAATTGCGCAAATTTAAGCGGGAAAGGCATCAAAGCAAGGGGAAGGCAGACGAAAGGAAAGCGCCGTGGAAACACGGCGCTTCATAATATTGAAGGCAAGGGATAGTTCGACCGTCATGGTGAGGAGCGCAGCGGGTCGGGTGGGAGGTTGCCGACCACCGAAGCACCGCAGGCGTCATTGCGAGGAGCAAAAGCGACGAAGCAATCCAGAAGAAGGCCTCATCAAAAAGGGGGTCCCCTGGATCGCTTTACCGTCATTGCGAGGAGCGCAGCGACGCGGCAATCGCGGCGGGCGCCTTGCAGCTGACCTTTCGCGGTGGCTGGCGGACGCAAGGGCGTTCTGCTGGCACTTGCGGTGAAGGGTGAGGAGCTCGGTTGATCCTTGCGGATGATGGGCAGAAGTGTTGAGTGACGATTGCGGCGGCGCAGTGGGTTCGGCAGGTGCTATGCCGACTACGCAGGCAACTCAAAGTGCCACAATCGTCATTGCGAGGAGCGAAAGCGACGAAGCAATCCAGAAG
>JAITTC010000037.1 GCA_031287285.1 Christensenellaceae bacterium | reverse complement strand
AACAACCGCGAGTGGTTCCGCGCAAGCGGGGGGGGGGGGGATCCTCAAGGCCTTCGAGGCGCTTAAGCGAGCGATCAGCTTTCCCCGCGCCAACAAGGGTTGGCGCGATGAGGGAAGGGGCGGAATTCGAGCGGCTTTCTGATGCTGGCCATTGGCGCCTTCGACGGGGCGATTTGCAGCCATGCGCCGAAAGAGCTGATTTTCGGCCAGGTTCGCGATCTTCGCTTCAGCCGCGATCAGACCCTCTATAGCCTAAGTTTCAGGGCGCATATCGGCCCGCGCGGCAAGCTGCCCATCCCCGTGGCTTCCTTCCTTTCGGCCGCGCCCGGCGGCCGATTCTTCCTGGGCGGCGGGGCTGTTCGCCGCCATGTTCCAGGGGGCGAGCGCGAGGATTCGCGGGCACATCGCCGCCCATGGCGACGAGTGGGAGGCCATTTTGCGCGACCCTGGCTTTTCTTCCCGCTTTTGTGTGCTGGGCGGGAAGCTGCAAAGGGTGCCGCGCGGCTACGACGCCGCACACCCGCAGGCGGCCGAGGTTTTTTGCGCCATGCAGCCCTTCAGCGCCTTCTTGAACGCGGCGTTCGAGGGATTTTAGATGCCGGAGCGACCAAAGCGCAAAAAACGAAAAAGCTCGGGTGGGTATCCTTCAGGGCAAAGCCCGGGCGGCGGCCGCCTTTTAAGCCGCGCATGCCAGGAGGAAGCCAAAGGGCCCGGTTTTCACAAACCGGGCCTAGTTTATTACGGGCCTTGATGGGTTTTAGCCCCTAATCCTTTGCAGGAGGGTTGCTGGGCAGTGCCCGCATCCTTTCCATCAGGTTGGCCATCGCATCCTGCTCGCAAAAGGCTGTATAGAGTCTATACAAGTTCTCAAGCCTTTCGAGGGAGGGTACGGTGCAATAGCCCTGCGCCATTACCGAATCGTAGAACTCCTCGATTTGGCACTTCAAGAGGGAACGAATTCCCGCTTGCATCGCAGCAAGCCGCCGCCACATCATCATCGCCGCTGCCACGACGCCGCTCAGGGCAAAGGGAATCGCCCAGTCTAAGATCAGGTTCAGCATAGAATCACCGTCCCTTCGGGGATATTCTATGCGTGTAAGCTCATTTAGGTGCGCGCATTGGGATGAAAAGCACGGCGCTTTTTTGGGGGAGCTAGGGCTTTAAGCCGCCAAGCGATGGTTCGCGCTCTAAAAGCTGGAATAAAAACGCGAACTGCGCTTCGTAGGGCACGAGGGAAGGGTCCTTTTTGCGCCACAGGGCTTGAATCTCACGCCAGGGCAGGGCGGTGAGCCCGGAAACCTCGCCGTCTGCAAAGCTGCAATCCTGTGGGCGAATTGGGGTTTTATAGAGATAGAGATCGACGATTTCGTTTTCGATGAGATGCGGGCCGCCGTCAAAGCGGTCGCGGCAGCTAAAGAGATACTGAAGGGCGCAAAGATCAAGGCTTAAGCCGAGCTCTTCCTGTGCCTCGCGCAGAATCGCTTCCGCGGCGTTTTCGCCCGCGCGTAGGTGCCCAGCGAAGGAAATATCGAGCAAATTCGGCGCGAAGAGCTTGCTCTCGCTCCTTCGCTGAAGGATTAGGCGGCCCTCTTCATCTTGCAGCCAGACGGCCACGGCGCGGTGCAGCAGCCCTCTTTCGTGCGCGAGGTCTTTCTCCATGCGCTGCCCGGCCGGCAGGCCGGATTCCAAGTATAGATCGATTTCCTCCATTTTTCGTCCTCTCTGCCCTTTTAGGCCCGTAAAATCGCCAAAAGCGTGGCTTCCACATCGAGCCCTTCGCAGGGGATGGTGAGTTCCGCGTGCCGTTCATACAGCGGCAGGCGCTCGCGGAAGAGATCCTCGAGGGTTTGACCCGGCCTGAACAGCACGCCGCGCGTCGCGATGTTCCGGAGGCGCTGGTTGAGGCTTTCGAGGGGGAGCTGCAGGTAAACGAGCGTGGAAAAGCTGCTTAAATGCCGCATCGCGGCCTTAGAATACACCGCGCTGCCGCCCGTTGCGATCACCGCGCGAAGGCTTTGCTTCAGCGAGAGGATCGCCTTTTCTTCCAGCGCGATGAAGCCCTCGAAACCCTCTTTTTCGACGATTGCCTGCAAAAGCCTGCCTTCGGATTCCTGAATGAGCAGATCCGTATCCACAAAGGAAAGCCCGAGGGCCTTGGCGAGCAGCACGCCGATGCTGCTCTTGCCGGCCCCGGGCATCCCGATCAGGCTGATGCTCGGCTTTTGAAGGAGCTTAGCTTCAGCCATTAAAACTTGTCGTCCAGCCTGAAGAACGAGAGCGCGCGCTGGATGCTGAGATCCCAAAAGCGCCACTCGTGCTTGAAGCCCTCGAACTCCTCGAAGGATGCGTCAAGGCCGATCTCGGCCGCGTACTTCTTAAAGTCGCCATACATGCCGTAAAGGAAGTCCTCCTTGCCGCAGGCGAAGTAGAGCTTTGGCAAGACGCTCTTGCCCGAGAGCTCGCGAAGCTTTTCCCAGACGTTTTCGTAGGAATGGAAGTAGGCCTCATAGCCGCCCGCGTTGTCAATGGAGTTTTGCGCGCGCCCATTGGGGGCTTCTTTGATGGTTTCGAAATTGCGTGGCGCCATCGATAAAACCGCGGCTGCCGCGAACTTATCGGGGTGATTGACCGCGTACTTGATCGCGCCCTCGCCGCCCATCGAAAGCCCCGCGATGAAGTTATCTTCGCGCTTGCTCGACGCCGGATACCAGTTGTGAACGAGGGGCATCAGCTCTTCGGTCAGGTAGTCGTACCAGTTATAACCGATGGTGAACTTGGGCCAGTTCGAGAAGTTCGAGTTCAGCGCGCTGGGCATCACGACGATCAGGTTCTTTTCGCTGGCGTAAAGCTCGATCATGGACTTGCGCACCCAATCGCTATGGTCGCCGAAGGTGCCGTGCAAGAGCCAAAGAACCTTATACTTTTCGCCGCTTTCGTAGAATTCCTTGGGCGTCTTGCCGCGGGGCTTATCGGGTAAGATGATGCTGGTTTCGTGGTTGTTGCCCAGGTATTGGCTTTCGAAGTTCATTTGCACGAGTGCCATAAAGAAAACCTCCTTCAAATTGCTGCCGCAGCTTGCTGCCTTTGGCTTCCATTATGCAACAAGGAGGGCCCGCAAGGCAATAGACTTTCCCCAAAAATGAGCGTATACTGGTGAAAATCCCCCGCAAAGAGCAAGGAGGGCGCAGACATGGGCAACCTCATCCTTTCTATTGAGGTCATCCTACCCCTGTTTTTGATGCTGGCGCTGGGCTATGTCATCCGGCAGACGAAGCTCGTGGACGAAAAGGGCTTTTCCCAGCTCAACACGCTTACATTTCGGGTCTTTTTGCCCCTTCTGATCTTTCGCAATATCTACACCTCGGATCTTTCCGTGGCCTTTAACGGCCGGTATATTCTCTGGGGCGTGCTGATTACCGTCGCCTCCTTCCTCCTTTCGATGCTGGCCGTCTGCGCCCTTGAAAAGGAGGGCGCCAAGCGCGGCGTGCTGGTGCAGGGCATCTTTCGATCGAACTTCATCATCTTCGGCCTCTCGGTGGCCACGAACATGTACGGCGGCGAGCGGGTCGCGCCCATTTCGATGATGATCACCTTCATCGTGCCGCTCTATAACGTGCTGGCCGTGATCGCCCTGGAATCCTTCCGTGGCGGGGCCGGCAAGATCAATCTGAGGGCCATTTTGCGCTCAATCGCCACCAATCCGCTGATCATCGCCTCGATTCTGGGCGTTTTGCTGCTGCTTTCGGGGCTTCGCTTCCCCAAGGTCGTCGAAAGCACCCTGAAGGATATCACCTCGGTCGCAACGCCGCTGGCGCTGGTGGCGCTTGGCGGTTCCATCCGCTTTGCGCAGGCTGCTTCGAACGTCAAGGGTTTGCTCATCGGCATCCTGGGGCGCTTAATCGTCACCCCGGCGATCTTCATTCCAATCGCCGTGCTGCTGGGCTTTCGCGATGTGGAGCTGATCGGCATGCTGATGATGCTAGCCTCGCCCACCGCGGTTTCCTCCTACACGATGGCCCAGCAGATGGGCGGCGACGGGGAGCTGGCGGGGGAGCTGGTGGTCTTTGGCACCGCCTGCTCGGTGGGGAG
>JAITTC010000198.1 GCA_031287285.1 Christensenellaceae bacterium | reverse complement strand
ATGGAACTTTGGCAATACCGCAGAAACGGCCCGGAGGCAGGCGCCGCCGTTCGCCGCCGCGACGGCAGGGGCGCTTCCCCTGGGGAAATCGCAGGGCTTTTGCTCGACGAAAGCCGGTTTATTCACATCTTGAGCCTCAACATGGTGGTGGCTGATCGCGAAACGGAGCTTTGGGAGCTGCTGCCGGATGAGGACGCGCCCTCGCCGGAGGAGCTGGCCGAGCTCTCCGCGCTGAGAAGCGCCCTGCGCGCGGAGCTTGGAAGGCTGAAGCCGAAGGAAAGGCTGGTCGTCGAGCGGCGCTTCGGGTTTGGCGGGGGCGATTTGGCGACATTGGCGGAAATCGCGGGGGCGTTCGGCGTGACGCGCGAGAGGATTCGGCAGATTGAAAAGCGGGCCCTGGAGCGGGTGCGAAGGGCGAAAAGAATAGACCATTTAAAGGACTTTTTATAAAGAGCGGCTGCACCCGCCAGGGGCTTTACGGGGCGGGCAGGCAGCAAAGCTGCCCGCCCGCTTTTCGTTAAGATGAGTTCAAGCGGCTGGTCGCCGCCTTGCGCGGGCTGCGCCCGGAAAGCCATCTTGCGCTGCTATCGCGACCGGGGGAAGGTGACCTTACAGCGCGATGAAGCGATGCGCAGGGCGGTTTTTGCCCAACCGGCGCGCCAGCTCCTTCCGGCAGGGGCCTTTTTTCGCTCCCCGGCAAGGAGCCGCCGGGGAAGGAGGATGGCCAAGCGGCAGCGGGCCCGGGCAGAACGCCGCATCAATGGCAAAAGCGGCGAAAGAGGCAAAAGAGGGATCGTAAGCACTTTCAGCGTAGGGCCGCTACCTTGAGGCTCTATTCGTTTTTTGCCCTACTTTTGGCGAAAAAGGCCCGAAGCGGGGCTTCGCATTCGCCGCGCGGCAAGCCCTTGAGGGCTTCCCGCTGCGAAGCCATCTCGTACTGTCAGCGCGACCGGGGCAAGGCGGGCTTACAGTGCGATGAAGCAATGCGCTGGGCGCTTTTTAGCCCAATCGGCGCATAACCCCTTTCGGCAGGGGCCTTTTCCGCTTCCCGGCAGGGGGCCGTCGGGGAAGGAGGATGACCAAACCGGCAGCTGGCCCAAGCCAGAACGCCGCCATGAATGGCAAAAGCGGCGAAAGCGGCAAAAGAGGGATCGTGAGTGCTTTCAGCGCGGGGTAAAGCCCTTTTCATGCTTCAAAGGGCGCCTTGCAGGGCCGCTATCTTGAGGCTCTATTCGTTTTTTGTCCTGTTTTTGGCGAAAAAGGCCCGAAGCGGGGTCTCGCATTCGCGGCGTGGCAAGCCCTTGAGGGTCGCCGCCGCGAAGCCATTTCGCACTGTCAGCGCGACCGGGGCAAGGCGGGCTTACAGTGCGATGAAGCGATGCGCGGGGCGGTTTTTAGCCCAATCGGCGCACAACCCCTTTCGGCAGAGGCCTTTTTTCGCTACCCGGTAGGGGCCGCCGGGGAAGGAGGATGGCCAAGCGGCAGCGGGCCCGAGCAGAACGCCGCATGAATGGCAAAAGCGGCGAAAGCGGCAAAAGAGGGATCGTAAGCGCTTTCAGCGTAGGGCCGCTACCTTGAGGCTCTATTCGTTTTTTGCCCTGCTCTTGGCGAAAAAGGCCCGAAGCGGGGCTTCGCATTCGCCGCGCAGCAGCCCGCCGACGACTTCCACGGGTCTGCCGAGGCGATCGTCACTCGGCAGAGCGTAAACGCTGCCGCAGGCTCCTTTTTCCTCGTCAAACGCCCCAAAAACGACGCGCTTCAGCCGCGCCTGCTGGACGGCGGCCGCGCACATCGCGCAGGGCTCCAGGGTCGCGTAGAGCTCGCAGCCATCCAGCCTCCAATCGCCCAAAAGCCGCCCGGCGGCGCGCAGGGCAAGGATTTCCGCATGGGCGCTTGGGTCGTGCAGCGCTTCGCGGGCGTTGCCCGCGGCGGCGATGAGCCTGCCCTCTTTCACGATCGCCGCGCCGATGGGCAATTCACCCAGCAAAGCGGCCTTTTTCGCCTCGGCCAAGGCGAGGCGCATCCATTCTTCCATGGGGAGGCGCTCCTTTCTTTTAAGCAGGCTGCTCACTGCAGGATTTTGCTGCCGGCGGGGCCGCCTTCGACGCTGATTTTTTGGGGAATGCGCTGCTGAAGCTCCGCGACGTGGGAAATCACGCCCACGAGGCGCTTTGCGCCCGCGATCTCGAGCAGGGTTTGCACGGCACCCTCGAGGGATTCCGGGTCGAGGGAGCCAAAGCCTTCGTCGATGAAGAGGGCGTCGAGCTGCACGCCGCCGGCCACTGCGGAAACCGCGTCTGAGAGCCCGAGCGCCAGCGCCAGCGAGGCCTTGAAGGACTCGCCGCCAGAGAGCGAGCGCACATCGCGCGCAAGGCCGGTGTATTGGTCAAGGACGCTGAGCTCCAGCCCGGATTGGCGGCGCAGGTCGACGCCCGCGCCCTCGAGCGTGAGCAAAAAGCGCCCGCCGCTCATGCTAAGCAGGCGGCGGTTGGCCGCGCGGAGCACCCGGCTAAAGTAGGCGCGCTGCACGTAAGCCTCGAAGCTCAGGCGCCTTTCGTGCCGGATCTCGCCGTTTGCCACGTCCGACAGGGAGCGAAGCGCGCTGTATTCCGCCTCGGTTTCGCCGAGGGAAGCCTGCAGTTCGCTAAGGGACTGCAGGGCGCCCTCGTTGGCGCTCAGGACCCCTAAAAGCGCCGTGAGCGCCTCGTTTTGGGCCGCGAGCTCACGCTCTAGCCCAGCGAGATCGCGCTCCAGCAGGGCAAGATCCCTTTTAACGAGCCCCTTCGTTTCGCCCTGAAGGCGCTCGCGCTCGCGCTGAAGCGCGCGCAGGCCTTCTTCGTAGCCGCGGCCCTGCTGTTCGAGCGCTTCCATTTCGCCCTCGCTCAGAAGGGCGGTGCGGTAATCCTCTTCGCTTTCGAAGCCGCTTTCGCGCAGGGCCGCCTCCAGTTCGGCCCGCGCCGCCTCTGCGGCCAAAAGAAGCCCCCTTTCGCGGCCCTGCCGCTCAAGGAGCACGGCCTTTGCCGATTCGAGCGCCCGCATGGACTCGAGCTCTGCCCTTGCGGCGCTTTCGCGGGCCTCGTCAAGGCCTTGAAGCTCGCCTTTTGCCCTGCGCAGCGCCCGCTCGGCCTCCGCCAGCGAGGGCGCGCTCAGGCGGGCAAGCAGGCCCTTCTGCCCCGCTAAAAGCCCGGCACGGCCCTGCTTTTCGGCCTCCAGCACCTGCCTGGCGGCTTGCAGGGCGAGTTCTTCGCCGGGCAGCGCCTGGGCCCGCGCCTGCAGGGCAGGCAAAAGCTCTTCGCGCCTGCGAAGCCCTTTGAGCGCTTTCTCTAAAAGGCGGGTATTTTCGCCTAAGTCCGCCTCGTTTTGCCTTGCGAAGGCCGAAAGTTCCCGAAGGGCGCTTTCTTGCGCGGCCCCAGGCAGCAAGCGCGAAACCCCGGCAAGCCAGCTTTCTTCCAGCGCGGCAAGCTCGGCCCTTCCCCGGCCCGCCTGGGCGGAACTCTCTTCGCGCGCCCTTCTTGCCGCTTCCAGCTCGGCCTTTGCGCGCTTGAATTCCTCTTCGCGCGGCGCGCTCGGCGAGAGATGGGCGGGGGAGGGGTGGTGCAGCGCGCCGCAGACGGGGCAGGGGCTGCCTTCTTCCAGCGCCTGCGCCAAGACGCCGGCCTGCTCGAGGAAGAAATGCCTTTCGATTTCGGCAAAGCGCCGGTTGGCTGCCTCAAAGGCCGCATCGGCCCGTAAAAAGGCTTGGGTCAGGCCCTGGAGCGCGCTTTTTTTCGCGCTGAGGTTCTTGTAGTCCGCGCGCAGGGCGGCGAGCGAGGCGGCGCTGGCGCTCAGCTCGCGGCGCTCGGCTTCCAGCGCGGCGCGGCGGCCCTCGGAGCCTGAAAGCGCCTCGGTTTCCGCGCGGAGCGATTCGAGCTCGGCCTTTGCCCCTTCGATTGCCTTCGCCCTTGCCAAAAGATCGGCTTCGCCCCTTAAAACGGCCTGCTCTGAGGCTTTGAGCGCCTCGCCTAGGCGCTCGAGCTCCGCATAATCGCCCAGCTCCCCCTCAAGCCTTGTGATGCCGGCATGGAGCGCCTCGCGGCGATCAGCGTTTTCGGCTTCGCGTGCAAGCGCTTGCCGCGCGGCGAGGAGGGCTTCTTCGCTTCGCGCGAGGGCTTCGCGCGAGGCCTGCAGATCCTTGGCCAGGGCCTGCAGTTCCTGCGCGGCGCGGTCCCGCTCCTGAGCGGCCGGGAAGACCCCGCGCCTGGCCGCGAGCCCGGCCCGGAGCCTTTCTGCCAGGCGCTTAAACTCGGGGCCGCGCTGCAGCGCTGCCTGCAGGGCGCCTTTTGCATCGTCAAGCCTTGCGAGCCTTTGGTTTTGTTCCGCGGCGAGGTTGAGCTCCAGCAAAAGCCGGTCGCGCCGCCCGTGGAATTCGCCGCCGCTTTGCCGCAAGAGCAGCGCTTCCGCGTTTAAATCCCTGATAAAGAGCTCTAATTCGCCTAAAAAGACCTCTGGCGGGCCCGGGCTTTCGAGCCAGCGTCGCAGGGCTTCTTCGCCTGGCGATTGCCCGCGCAGCCGCACGCTCGCGGCGACGCTGCGGAAGCTCTCTCTTCCCGCATCGAGCTTGCGCTTGAGGGCAAGGCTCTCTTCCTTGAGCAGGTTTTGGAAGCCCTCGAGGCTTTCGGTGGCGAAGACGCGCCGGAGAATGGCCAGGCGCTCTGCGGTTGGGCTAAAGAGGAAGCGCTGGAAGTCGCCCTGGGCGATCATCGCGGTTTGCGAGAACTGCTCGCGCGTGACGCCCAGGATTTCCTCGATGGCCTGGGTGACCGGCCGCATGCCCGTGACCACCCGACCGTCTGGCGCGAGCAGCCGCGCCGCGGCAGGTTCTTCCACAAGCCCCTCGCCCCGAAGCTTGGGCCGCGGGTACCCGGGGCTGCGCTCGACCTCGTAGTCTTCGCCGCGCAGGCGGAAGGAAAGCCGCACGAAGCTCTTTATCTCGGGCGGGGCGAAGTCGCTGCGCAGCATCCTTTCGCCCCGCGCCCTTCCGCTTGGCTGCCCAAAGAGCGCGAACGAGATCGCGTCGAAGAGGCTGGTCTTGCCGGAGCCCGTTCTGCCGGTGATGAGATAGAGCGCGCCCTCGCCGAAGGCCGAAAAATCGACGGATTGCTCGCCCGAGTAGGGCCCGAAGGCGCAAAGGGTCAGCTTCAGGGGCCTCACGGCAGCACCCCCTTTTGTAAAAACCTGCTTACGAGGGCTTTTTGCGCATCGCTGAGTTCCTCGCCGCGCTGCTCAAGGTAAAAGCGCGCGAAGAGCTCTTCCGGGGCCAATTCCTCGGCTGGAAGATCGCTTTCGGCACTGCTTTCGGCAGCTTCTCGGGTCTCGAAGCGCAGCTCGAGCAGGTTTGGATAGACCTGGCGAAGGCGGCTGAGCGCATCGTAAAGAGCGCCTTCATCGGTTAGGGTGATGTGGATGTAGTCCTCGATCGGGCCTTGGGCTATGGCGTTTGCGAGCAATTCGGCGAGCGGGCCGCGCAGCCTGCGCAGGTCGCGCCGGGGCCGCAGGGGAAGGAGTTTTAGGGAAACGTCGCCCTTTGCGCCTAAGTCGACCATCGGAAGGCCCTTGCTCTGCCCGGCCTCCGAGGCCGAGTACTTGAGCGGCGAGCCGGCATAGCGAATGCGCTCGCCGCCGAGAAGCGCCTGCGGGGCATGCAGGTGGCCGAGGGCCGCGTAGTCGAAGGCGCGCAAAAGATCTGCGGAAACGCGGTCGAGGCCGCCGACATAGGCTGTTTCGGAATCCGCTCGGCGAGGTTCCTCGCTGCGCCCGGCAAAGAATTGGTGCCCGATGAAGACATTCCGCATGCCTTCGTCGAGCTGCAAGCGCGAAAGGGCCGCGCGAACGGCGTCTTCGTGGCTTTCGATGGCATCTTCCGGGTAAAAGAGCCTGGCCAGAGCCGGGTGCAGGTAGGGCAAGAGGTGGAAGAAAACGGGGCCGTGTCGGTCATCCAGCCGCAGCGTCTTGACGCAGCCCTCAAAACGCGCATGCACGAAAACCCCGCTTTCTTCAAGCAAGCGGCCGCCAAAGCCCAGCCTTTCGGGCGAGTCGTGGTTGCCGCTAACGAGAAAAACCTTGATTCCCTCGCGGGAAAGGGCTGTGAGGAAGTCGTCAAGGGCCCGTATCGCCTCCGCGCTGGGCGAGTTGCGGTCGTAGACGTCCCCGGCAAGAAGAAGGGCATCCGGCCGCTTCTCTTTCGCGAGCTCGAGGATTTGATCTAGCAAAAAGCGCTGGTCTTCCAACAGGGGAAAACCGTTTAGAGCCTTGCCCAGATGCAGATCGGCCAGATGAAAGAATCGCGTGCGAAACGCCCCCTTTAACTCTTTAAAGGAACAAGGGTGAGAAGAGGAAGACAGGAACAGTGTAACGCAAAGGGCGGAAAAAATCGAGGGGCAGTCAGAAGAGCCCAAGCGGGGGAGCAGCTCCCCCGCACCCCCTCAGGGGTAGCTTGCGCCCCTGCGCTTCCCGCCTCCGCGCGAGCGAAGCTCGCGCGGAGGCTTTCGGGCGCTTTCATCAAAGCCTCACGGATACGGCGTTCCTCGGGCCGCGTTGAGCGAACAGTTCTTGGCTCATGCGCCGGGGGCAGAGGCAGCCCCGCATCGCAGCGTGGCATAGCTTTTCATGCCCCAAAGGTAGGCTGCGTGGGGATTTAGCGCAGGGGCTTGAGTTACGGCCTCGGG
>JAITTC010000235.1 GCA_031287285.1 Christensenellaceae bacterium | reverse complement strand
GCGGCGGCCTTGAAAAGGCCGCGTTCAGGCGCGCCTGGCCGATGGAAAGCCCGAGGCGCAGCGGCACAGCCACCCGGCGAAGGTGCATGCCGATCAGGGTATCGCCAATGTCGAGCCCGGCCCTTGCCTGGATGGCCTCGGCCACGGCGGGCTCGCTCAAATGCCGATAGTAGGCGGTGGCCAGCGAGCCGCCGGCATGGGGCTGCGGAAGGACGCAGACCTCGGTGAGGGAAAGGCGCTCGAGCGCTTCGCGCGGCAGGATGAGCGCGCGATTGAGATGCTCGCAGCACTGCACGGCCAGGGCGGCCCCGAAGGGCAAAAGGCCATCCAGCAGGCCGCGAAGGATTTCGGCCGCCGCTTCCGGCGAGCCCGCGCTGCCGATGCGCTGGCCGACGACCTCGGAGGTCGAGCAGCCGACGACCACCAGCTCACGGGGCTTGATACGGGCCTGCTCACAGAGGGATTTCATGGCGAGCAGGCTTTCTTCATAAATGCTTGTGCTTGGCATAAAAAAGAGGAGCCTCCTTTAAAAATCAAGGCCCTGCGGCCGCAAAAACGGCCGCAGCCATTGGCTGATTGCAACGAAACACAGTATACCACAAAAGAAGCGTTGACAGCAAAAATGAAATTGCGGTATCTTGGTGGCGTAACGTAGGAGGGAGGGAAGCGCGGTGCTCAAGGATGAGAGGAAGCTCCTCGGCGGGGAATACGCGCTGGTGGCGCCCAAGCTTTCGCACTACCAGGCGGTAAGCGATATGGACGAGGATTTTTCAGCGGCGGGGGAGGAACCCTACTGCGGCGCCGCCTCGCGCGTGGGTTACGCGCTTTGGGTTTGGACGGTGCGCGAGCAGGCCAGGGAAAGTGCCGCCCACTTTGGCGGAAACCCCAATGAAATCCTCTTCCTCATGCGCGGGGGCGAAGAGAGGGTCTTGGCCTGCGGCCAGCTTCGGCCGATCGACACCGAGGACGTTCTGACCTGGGCCGGGCATATCGGCTACAGCGTGCCGCCGAGCCTTAGGGGCAGGGGCTATGCGCAGGCGATTTTGCGCCTCTTGCTCGAAGAGGCCTTTTCGCGCGGGATGGAAGAGGTTTTGCTCACCTGCGACGAAACGAACGCGGCCTCGCGCCGCATCATCGAGAAGGCGGGCGGCGCGTTTGAGGGCCATTACCGCGCGCGTGGCTACAATAAACGCCGCTATTGGTTCAGCCGGGGGCAATACCCCTAAGTCTGGCGGTCGCCGAGAAGGTTTGCCCGCAAAACGCGGTAAAATTCGTCGCTCGGGTCTGAATTGGGCGTGAAGCCCAGCTCCCTTAGCAGGCGATGGGTCTGGTCGAGATGGCGATTCAGCTCTACGGCGAGATCAAGCTCTTCGCGCTGCATCGCATTTTCAAGCTGGCGGCGAAGCAGATCCCCTCGATGAAGAAGGTAGGCAAGGCTGATTTTTGGATTCAGTTCGTGGTGCATGGCAGCTCCTCGCTTTCGCGTATTTTTGTGTTTTGACGAAGCAAAGCTTCAAAAGGTTCTCTGCATTGGCTATAGAGTACCCGTTTTTTTGCAATTCGCCACCATTTCGACAAAACTTCTAAAAAAGTTATGATTTTCGCGGTGTTTTTATCGCTTCATTGCGCAAAAGTACGCGGAAAGAGAGCGAGAAAAGAGCGAAAAGCTCAAATCATACGCGAAGAGATGAAAAGGGGGCGCCGGAGCCGCCGGCGTTTTTCGCTTTTGCTCGCGCAGCGATGGCCGCGCCGGGCGAAGTTTCATGCCTTTTGGTGTGGGCACAAATCCGCGGCCCCTTTTATGGCGCTTTAGAAGGGCTGAAGGGGCGGTTGCACGAGAGGAACGAGCTGCGGCCCTTTCGCGCTCTTTTTTTGCGTCTATCCCGGGCCTTGCCGCAATGGCGAGGGCTTTGGCATCTCCGGGCGGCGGAGCTGGGCCTTTGGCGCGGCGGCAAGGCGCGCCTTCCTTGGGCATAGGCGAAGCAATCGCTGACCCCTTTCGGCCCGATTTCTCGTGATTTTGCTTGACAGCAAGGGCTTTCGCGGCTAAAATAGTTTAGTCCATGCTCTGCGCAGATGCGCAAAGCCTTTGCTTTGCATGCGAAAGAGCCATTTTTTGCGGAAGGAGGAAGCATGCCATGCGCATTAAGGTCACGCTGGCCTGCGGCGAGTGCAAGCAGCGCAACTACAATTCGATGAAGAACCGCAGGAACGACCCTGACCGCCTCGAAATGAAGAAGTACTGCCGCTTCTGCAAGAAGCATACCGCCCACAGGGAAACGAGGTAGGGCAAGCGCCTTACTTTGCAAGGAAGTGAAAGAAAATGTCTGAGCAAGCCGACAAGAAGGCGATCAAGGCTAAGGACGACAAGCCGAAAAAGCCCGCGACCCCGAAAAAGCCGAGGTTCGATTTGGTCAAGAAGAGCCGCGAGCTGTTCGCGGAGCTCAAGAAGGTAACCTGGCCCTCGCGCCGGGATCTGATCCGCCACTCGGTCGTGGTTTCGGTCTTCGTCATTGCGGTGACGGTGATCATCGCCCTGTATGACCTCGTATTTTCCAGCCTCATGCGTCTGCTGATCTAGGGGCGCGCAAGGAAGCTCCTTAGAAAGGGGAAGAGATATGGCGGATGAGAAGGAACTGAGCTGGTATGTTGTTCATACCTACTCCGGCTACGAGAACAAGGTCATGGATTCCCTGCAGAAGATGGTCGATAACCAAAATCTGCACGATGTGATCAAGGAAATCCGCGTGCCCATCGAAGAAGTTGTAGAGATCAAGAACGGCCGCAGGCATATCGTGCCGCGGAAGGTCTTCCCGGGCTATGTGCTCGTGCGAATGATCATGAACGATGAATCCTGGTATGTCGTGCGCAACACGCGCGGCGTGACGGGCTTTGTGGGCCCTGGGTCCAGGCCCATTCCCTTAACCGATGAAGAGGTCGCCAAGATGGGCGTGGACGGGCGCAAGCAGGTTCAGGTCAACATCGAGGTGGGCGACCAGGTCGTCATCCTGGCGGGCACCCTGGAAGGGTTCAACGGCACCGTGCAGGAAATCGACCTGAAAGAGGGCAAGATCCGGGTTGGCGTCGTATTCTTCGGGCGTGAAACCTCGGTGGATCTCGATTACGACCAGGTCAACCGCGCCTAGCTGAAAGGGCGCGAAAAAGCTGCGTTTTTCTAGGGGGAGGGTTTCCCCCAAGGCGTTTGGAACGATGAAACCAATCCGGCCGCCCAAATTGAGTTTTGGGATCGGCGTTTTGCGGGCAGCGGCTTGCGCGAGAGTGCAAAGAAGCAAAAAAGGCGCAAAAAGCGCAAAGAGCGCCCGCGTGGGAGGAACCGACACCGTTCCGCTTCACCACAAGCATAATTTTACCGGAGGTGTACCAATCAAATGGCAAAAAAGGTAACGGCCATCGTTAAGCTTCAGGTTAACGCGGGCAAGGCCACCCCGCAGCCCCCGATCGGCCCCGTTCTTGGCCAGCATGGCGTGAACATCATGGGCTTTTGCAAGGAATTCAACGAGCGCACCGCCAAGCAGGTCGGCCTGGTGATTCCGGTTGTGCTCACGGTCTACCAGGATCGCTCCTTCACCTTCATCACCAAGACCCCGCCGGTGCCGATTCTCATCAAGAAGGCCCTCGGGCTTGAGAGCGCTTCCGCCCGCCCCAACCGCGATAAGGTCGGCCAGCTGACGAAGGCGCAGGTGCAGGAAATCGCCCAGACCAAGATGCCCGATCTGAACGCAGGCTCGCTTGAAGCGGCCATGAGCATGGTGCGCGGCACTGCCCGCTCCATGGGCGTAACCGTCGAGGAATAGGAGGAAAAGCCATGAAGCACGGCAAGAAGTATAGCGACAGCGCAAAGCTCGTCGTTTCCACCAGCTATGAGCCCGAAGAGGCCATGGATTTAGCGCTGCAGACCGCGAAGGCCAAGTTCGACGAAACCATCGAGGTTTCGGTTCGCTTGGGCGTCGACCCCCGCCATGCGGACCAGCAGGTGCGCGGCACCGTGGTTCTGCCAAACGGCACCGGCCGCACGGTTCGCGTGCTGGTCTTCGCCAAGGGCGACCAGGCCAAGGCCGCTGAAGACGCGGGCGCCGACTATGTGGGCGCAGAGGAGCTCGTGACCAAGATTCAGCAAGAGAACTGGTTCGATTTTGACGTCTGCGTGGCCACGCCGGATATGATGGGCGTCGTCGGCCGCATCGGCCGCGTGCTGGGCCCCAAGGGGCTCATGCCAAACCCCAAGTCCGGCACCGTGACCATGGACGTGGCCCGCGCCATCAACGACATTAAGTCCGGTAAGGTGGAATATCGCGTCGACCGCACGGCCATCATTCATGTACCGTTTGGCAAGGCCTCTTTCGGCAAGGATAAGCTGCTTGAGAACTTCAACACCCTGATGGATGCCATCGTTCGCGCAAAGCCTGCCTCCGCGCGCGGCGTCTACGTGCGCTCGGTGGTCATCTCCTCGTCGATGGGCCCCGGCATCAAGCTCAACCCCACCCGCTTCATCGGCGTGGCGGCCCCGGCCCGCTAAAACAAGCCATTTTAAGCGAATTCAAGGGCGCTCCTATAGGGAGCGCCCTTGTTGTGCCCTTGTTTTGAGGCTAGTTGCCCGCAAGCCTGAGCTCTTCGGCCTTTTGCCGGTCGCGCGCGGCGGCTTCTTCGTCGCCAAGGGCTTCGTAGACATCGGCGCGGTTGCTGTAGGGGCGCGATAGCGGGGAATGGTTCAGTTCGATCGCCCTGGTAAAGTCGCTAATCGCCTTTGCGTACTCTTTTTTATTTTTATAGCATACGCCTCGGTTATTGAAGGCCTCGGCAAAATCGGGCTTCAGGCGAATGGCTTCGTCGAAATCCAGAATAGCGCGGTCATAGTCGCCTTTGTCATCGTAAGCGTTCCCTCGGTTATTGAAGGCCTCAGCATAATCGGGCTTCAGGCGAATGGTCTCGTCGAAATCCAGAATGGCGCGGTCAAGCTCGTCTTTTTTAGCGTAAGCGACACCTCGGTTATTGAGGGCAGAGGCATAATCGGGCTTCAGGCGAATGGCTTCGTCGAAATCGGCAATGGCGCGGCCAAGCTCGCCTTTATCATCGTAAGCATTCCCCCGGTTATAGAAGGCCTCGGCAAAATCGGGTTTCAGGCGAATGGCCTCGTCATAATCTCGAATGGCGCGGTCAAGTTCCCCCTTGTTTTTGTAAGCGTTTCCCCGGTTGTTGTGGGCTTCGGCATAATCGGGCTTCAG
>JAITTC010000194.1 GCA_031287285.1 Christensenellaceae bacterium | reverse complement strand
TGGCTTCGCCGATTTAAGAAGCTTTGGCCTTGAAGCCCCCTTTGGCGTTTCCCTGGCGTTGCCGCTGCCAAGGGAGGTTTTGCGCGGCATTGAAGGCGGCCCGGGGCGCGATTATTTCGAAGCCTACCACGATCTTAACGCAAAGCTAGACGGCCTTGCCCTTGCGGGGGAGGCCTTTTTGCTTAAAAAAGGCCATAAAGCCTTCGCCCAAACCGTTTCAAGGGTCACAGAGAGCGAAGGTTACCGCAGCGAGATGCCCCACAAGACCGTCGCCACGAGGGCAGGCCTTGGCTGGATTGGCAAGAGCGCCCTTTTGGTCACGCGGCAGTTCGGCTCCGCGCTGCGCCTAAGCTCAATCCTAACCGACGCGCCCCTTGCATGCGGCACGCCCATGGAGGAATCCCTCTGCGGCAGCTGCATTGCCTGCCAAAGCGCCTGCCCGGCCGGCGCGATCCAAGGCGAAAATTGGCAAAAGGGCGTGGAGCGCGGAAGGCTCGTGGATGTTTTTCGCTGCCGTGAGGTCGCCAGGGCCCTCGCGAAAGAGAGGATCGGCGAAGAGATCACGCTTTGCGGCAGGTGCATCGCGGCCTGCCCCTATGCCAAAGCCTATTTGGCCGGGGATGAAGGAAAAAGAGGCCTTTCTTCATAGCCCTGGGAAAAAGCGACCTCATCTTTAAGAGGCGATGCGCCCCTTTGGCCCCCCTGGCGGAATGCCGCCGGGGGCGTTTTTTGCTGAACCCGTCTCCTGCCTTTGGCCCCTTGATCAATCGCTCAAATCCCCAGGCCTTCATGCCAAAGAATTGCCGTTTTAGCCGCGCCCCTGTGTCAAACCCGGGGCCGCAGTGGTATATTAGGGGTAAACGCATAAGGGGGATCAAGCGCCATGCATCAAGCGCTGCTTTGGGCCGCCGGGGGGACGGCTTTCATTTTTCTGATGACCAGTTTGGGCTCCGCCATGGTATTCCTCTTTCACAACGCAAAATCGGGGCGCGCGCAGAGGGCCTTTTTGGGCTTTGCGGCGGGCGTGATGATCGCAGCCTCGATTTGGAGCCTGCTGATTCCGGCCATTGAGGAAGCGGAAGCGATGGGGATGCCCGGATGGGTGCCGGCAGCCAGCGGCTTCGTCGTTGGCGCGCTCTTCCTCTTTGGGCTAGATCGCCTGATTTCCGGCCTGCAGCTGCGCTCGAGCATTCTGGGAGGCTCAACGGCGAGCCAAAGAAGAACCACGCTGCTGATTTCGGCGCTGACCATACACAACATCCCGGAGGGCATGGCCGTGGGCCTGGCTTTTGCGCTGGCTGCCCAGCACGCGGGCAGCAGCGCGCTTTATACCTCCGCCATAGCGCTCGCGCTCGGCATCGGCATACAAAACTTCCCCGAGGGCGCGGCCATTTCCCTGCCCCTTCGCCAGGAGGGGATGCGCGCCGGAAGGGCCTTTTTATTGGGCGTCTTATCGGGCACTGTGGAGCCGGTCTTTGGGATGCTGACGGTCTTAACCATTGCATCCGTAGAGAGTTTGATGCCCTGGCTGCTGTCGTTTGCCGCGGGGGCGATGATGTATGTGGTGGTTGCGGAGCTGATCCCGGAAGCGCATGGGGAGGATCGCGGCGACGTGACCGGAACCGCGGGCGTGATGGCGGGCTTCCTCATCATGATGATCCTAGACGTTGCACTGGGCTGAATGCGGCTTCGTGATGCGGGCGGGCGCCCCTGTGGCTGCATCAACGCGAGAGCAGGAAGGCGGTAAAAAGCAAAAAGGGCCAAAAAAAGAACACGGGCGGCGCCAAGCGCCCGTGTTTTCTTTTAGCCGGCGCCCTCAGGGGAGGGCGTCATAGCCCGTGGCCGCGATGGCCTCCCTGATGGCGCCTAAACTGGTCTTTTCCGGGTCGAAATCGACCTTGGCGCGCTTAAACAGCAGGCTGACCGAGGCGCTCTTCACGCCGGGCACGGCCTGAATCGCCAGCTTAACAGTGGACTTGCAGTGCTCGCACATCATGCCGCCAACCTTGATCGTCGCCTTTTCCATGACGAACCCTCCTTTGAAATAAGGCTGTTTTTCATAGAATAGCGCCTTTTCGGCTCCTTGGCAAGCCGCCTTGCGCGGGCCAAACAGCCGGTTTACATCTCGCTGTATTGATGGTATACTGAGATCTAGTCTAGAATTGCTTTTCGGGGGTCATTGCTTGCAAGCATTCAGCCTATCTTCGGGCTCTTTGAGCAAAAAGGAAGCCTTGCAATATAATCCGCTGCAGCTCGCCTATGTGGGCGATACGGTCTACGATCTCTTCGTGCGCACCTCGCTTGTTTCGAGCGGAAAGAAGAACGTAAACCAGCTCCACAAGGAGGCCAGTTCAATCGTGAACTGCGCGGCGCAGTCCCGCGCTCTTCACGCCATAGAAGGCCTGCTCAGCCAAGACGAGAAGGACTTGGTGCGCAGGGGCAGAAATGCGCACTCCAGGCCGCCAAGGAACGCGGACCCGGCGGATTATGCGCGCTCGACGGGGCTTGAAGCCCTGATCGGCTGCCTGTACTTGAGCGGCGAGCGCGAAAGGCTCGATGAAATCATGCGCTTAATCTTAGAAGGGGGGCCTGCTTGCGATGCCTAGAGCTCGGTTTAAGGTGGAACTGATCGCGCACACCCCGGATCCCGAAAAATGGATCGCCATGGCCGCGCGCACCTGCTATTCCGCAGCCGATATCGACGGGCTGCGCAGGGCCTCCGAATCAAGCGACAACGCGGCCTACATCCGCGGCGTCCTCGCCAGCGGGCACCAGTCGGTGATCGAGCACGCGAGCTTCAGCTTCGCCATCGAGGGGGTTTCGCGCGCCCTGCTCGCCCAGATCACCCGCCACCGCATGGCGAGCTTCAGCGTTCAGTCCCAGCGCTATGTGGATTTTTCGGGCGCTAGGGAAAAAAGGGGCAAAAAGGGCAAGGGCGGCTTTGAATACGTTCTGCCGCCGAGGGTCGAAGCGCTGGGGCCCGAGGCCATCGAGCGCTTTGATGGGCAGATGCGCCAGATGCAGGATTGGTATAACGAGTGGTCTACGCTTTTAGGCGAAAACAGCGCGGAGGACGCTCGCTTTGTTCTGCCCCAGGCCGCCAGCACCAGAATCACCATGACGATGAACGCGAGGGAGCTTCTGCACTTTTTCAGCCTGCGCTGCTGTTACCGGGCGCAGTGGGAGATCAACGCTTTGGCGGGCGCGATGCTCGACCTGGTCTATCCATTGGCTCCAACGGTCTTTGAAAACGCGGGCCCCGGCTGTTTGCGGGGCCCCTGCCCCGAGGGCAGTAAGAGCTGTGGCCGCAGTGCTGAGGTAGAGAGAAGGCGCAAAACGCGATGGGGAGTTGGATGAGCGCCGGCAAGTTACCGGCAAGTTAGAATGGCGCGCTATGCGCTGTGGATGTAAATGGTGCTTGACCGCGCCATTTAGGCTGGAGGGATGAGCTACGGAGCACCGCGGTATACTGTCCTTGCTGGGAGCGCGGATTGAGCAGGGGTTGGAAGAATGGGCCTTATCATTCGAGCCACAGATGTAGGAGGATTACTTCACGACGGTTGAGGCTATTGGAGCCTTGGAGGGCTTTGATCATGAGGCGCACGAGTGGAACGGTGCGTTCA
>JAITTC010000125.1 GCA_031287285.1 Christensenellaceae bacterium | reverse complement strand
TTTGGCGGCGGCAGAGAAGTGCTTTTTTAAGCCTAAGGGCTGGGGCAGCGCGGCCCCGAAGCGCGCGCCCCAAATGCGTCTGGCGCAAGGAAGGGGAGGGGAGCGAGGGCGGAAACGGCTCAAATGCGGGCCAACGGACGGGATGAGCCTCCTTGAAGAGCAGCAGCGGCGGAGAAAGCACGAAACCCGGCGCACAGGGCAAGAAAGGAGGCCTGCCGGGTAGAGCGACGCTTTTGGCGGCGGCAGAGAAGTGCTTTTTTAAGCCTAAGGGCTGGGGCGGCTTTTGGTCATATCAAGGAAGGCGACGCCTCGAAAGGAGCGCCGACATTCCATAAAATCCGTTTCCGGCCTTAGCCGAGGAACGCTTTCAAGGCGGGATTGTTTCCGGGCTGAGCGGCGCGGCCCGAAGCGCGCGCCCAAAATGCGTCTGGCGCAAAGAAGGGGAGGGGTGCAAGGGCGAAAACGGCTCAAAAGCAGACCAACGGACGGGATGAATCCCTTGAAAAGCAGCAAGCGACGGAAAAACCGCAAAACCCGGCGAACAGGGCAAGAAAGGGGGCCTGTCGGGTAGAGCGGCGCTTTTGGCGGCGGCAGAGAAGTGCTTTTTTAAGCCTAAGGGCTGGGGCAGCGCGGCCCCGAAGAGCGCGCCTAAAATGCGTCTGCCGCAAAGAAAGGGAGGGAAGCAAGGGTGGGAACGGCTCAAAAGCAGACCAACGGACGGGATGAACCCCCTTGAAGAGCAAGCAGCGGCAGAAAAACCGCAAAACCCGGCGAACAGGGCAAGAAAGGGGGCCTGCCGGGCAAAGCGGCGCTTTTGGCGGCGGCAGAGAAGTGCTTTTTTAAGCCCAAGGGCCGGGGCGGCCTTTTGGCCATGTAAAAGAAGACGGCGCCCCGAAAGGAGCGCCGACCCGCCATAAGACCCTACGGCCTTAGTCGAAGTACACGGGCTTGCCGGTCTTGGAGGATTCGTAGATGGCTTCGAGAATCTTCGTGACCACGATGGCCTGCTCGGGCTTGGTGAAGAGGGGCTTGGAAGGATCCTTTATGTGGTCGATCCACATGCGGGCCTCCAGGTCGGACGCGGTGTAGTTGCCGGCGCCCTCGAAGAAGTCCACACCGCCGACGTTGAGCTCGGGAATCTCGACGAACATCTTCGAGTTCTTCTCGCCGTTGATGCGCAGCCCGCCCTTGGCGCGCTCGCCATCCATATCGGCGCCGCCCTTGGTGCCTGAAAGAGCGGTCTTCGCCTCGCCGATATCCAGCGTGTTGAGCGCCCAGGAGCTTTCGACCACGATGGTGGCGCCGTTTTTCATGCGAACGAAGCCAAAAGCGCTGTCTTCCGTGGTGAACTTCTTGGGATCCCAGGGGCCGAAGTTGTTGGCCGCGTTTTCGGTGTCTGCCAGCTTGCGGTATTTGGTGCCCACGACCATTTCGGGCTCGTAGTTGTTCATCATCCACAGGGTGAGGTCAAGCGCGTGGGTGCCGATGTCGATCAGCGGCCCGCCGCCCTGCTTTTCTTCATCGATGAACACGCCCCAGGTGGGCACGCCGCGGCGGCGAAGCGCCTTTGCGCGGGCATAATAAATCTCGCCCAAATCGCCGTTGTCGCAGATCTTTTTCAGATACAGCGAGTCGTTGCGGAAGCGGTTTTGGTAGCCGATGGTCAGCTTTTTGCCGGTCTTCTTCGCCGCATCGAGCATCTTTTGCGCCTCTGCGGTGTTGATGGCCATGGGCTTTTCGCACATGACGTTCTTGCCGGCGTTCAGCGCGTCTACGGTGATGTAGCTATGGTCGATGTTCGGGGTCAGGACGTGCACCACGTCGATAGAAGCGTCTTTTAGAAGCTCCTTATAGTCGGTATATACCTTGGCGCCCGGCGCGCCGTACTCGGCGGCCGCCTTTTCAGCCCGCTCTTTTACGATGTCGCAGAAGGCGACCATCTGCACATCCGCGAACTTTTTCAGGCTGGGCATGTGCTTGCCGTTGGCGATGCCGCCGCATCCGATGATGCCAACTTTGACGATTTGCTCACCCATTGGAAAGACCTCCCTGTCTATCTTTGCTGTCGGAGCGTGAAGACTCCCCGCTCTGGCTTTAGTTTACAGCTATTTTACAGTGATTGCAATGGCTTTTTTGCTCGTTTTCCCAATCATTTTATGATAGAGTGAAGGCAAAGCAAGGGAGGGGCTCAAATGCCGGAAGATCTTTTAACGCGGGCTAGGCGCTCGCCCTCTGCGAAGCGGTCGCGCCGGGCCTTGCGGTGGGCGAGAGGCAGGCCGTGTCAAGGCTGGCCGAAGGCCTCACGCTTTCGGGCCTTGCCATGCAGCTGATGGGCAATTCCAGGCCGGCTTCCGGCGCGGAGCATCACATTGCGCACTTTTTAGAGATGCGCCAGCTGCTGCGCGGCGAGCGCCCCAGTCTGCATGGCGATAAGGTCGGCGTGGCGACGCTGGTCATGATCGGGTTTTATCAAAAGCTCTTTGAGAAACGGCGGGAGCCAAAGCCCATCGACCTTGGGCTTTGGGAAGAGCGCCTGCGCGGGGGCTACGGTCAGTTGGCAGAGGGCTTCCTCCGCGCCGCGCCCCTTGAAAAGGGCGAGGGCAAGACGGCGCGGGAGCAATACGAGGGCTATCTTGAGCACTTCGATGCCTTTGCGCAAAAAGCCGCGAGCTTGGCCGCAAAGAAGGCGGACTTTAAGAGGATGATTCAGGAGGCGGGCGGGCCGGTGACGCGCGAGGGCATCGGCGCCTCCAGGCAGGACATGAAGGACGCGATGCTCTGCGCCTTTTTGCTGCGCCCGCGCTACAGCGCGCTGCGCATGGCCTTCCGCCTGGGGATTTTGGAAGAGATCGCGGATGAAATCTTCGCTTAAGACGGGCAGGGCGCTAAAAGAGCGAAAAAAGAGAGAAAAGAGCAAAAAAGGAGGGAAGGCGATTGAAAAGCCTGAACGAACTGAGCGATGGGCAGCTGCGCGAGAAAATCGCCAAAGTGCGCTGCTTTCTGCTCGACATGGACGGAACCTTTTACCTTGGCGACGAGCTTTTCGAGGGCTCGCTTGACTTTTTGAAGGCCGTGCAAGCATCGGGGCGGAGCTTTGCCTTTCTCACGAACAACTCCTCGCGCGGCACCGAGCACTACATCAAAAAGCTCGCGGCCATGGGGGTTTTCATCGGCGAAGAGCAGATGCTCTCATCGGGGCAGGCGGCGGCGATGTTTCTCTTGCGCGAATACGAGGGCAAGCGCGTCTTTTTGCTCGGGAACGAGTCGCTGCGGGCCGAAATGGAGCGTTTCGGCATCGAAATCGACCAAAAAGACCCTGAAATCGTGCTGATCGGCTTTGACACGAGCCTGGACTACCCAAAGATGTGCGCGGTCTGCGACTTCGTGCGCGCCGGGCTGCCCTACATCGCCACCCATCCGGACTTCAACTGCCCAACCGAAACCGGCTTCATCCCCGATATCGGCGCGATCATCGCCTTCATCGAGGCCTCGGCCGGCAGGCGGCCGGATCTCGTCGTGGGCAAGCCCCATGGCGAGATCGTGCGCGCGGCCACGGAGCGCACGGGCCTGCGGGCGGAAGAGATGGCCATGGTTGGCGACAGGCTCTATACCGACATCAAGACAGGCCTCGATCACGGCCTGCTCTCGATCATGGTGCTGACCGGGGAAGGCACGATCGAAGAGATCGAAAAAACGGGAATCGAGCCCGAAGTGCTGGTGCAAAGGCTTGCGGATCTCATTCCCTATTTATAAAGCGAAAAATGGCGAAAAGAAGCGAAAAAGGCGAAAAACAAGAAAAGACGAGGAGGTATCCGGCATGAACGAGAGGATCGATCTTTGGGAAGGCGAGACGCCGCTCTACGACGAGGCGAAGGGGCAAAGGCCCTTCCTAACACCCTATCTGCTCGATGACAGCCCCCGGGCGGCCGCGCTGATCTGCCCCGGCGGGGGTTATATCGAAAAGGTCGCGCACGAGAAGCTGCCCGTGGTGAAGGCCATGCACGCGATGGGCCTGCACGCCTTCATCCTGGATTACCGCGTCGGGCCCTATCGGTGGCCGACGCCGATTTTGGACGCGAACCGCGCGGTGAAGCTGCTGCGCGCAAGGGCCGAGGAATTCCATATAAAGCCCGATAAAATCGCCGTGATCGGCTTTTCCGCGGGCGGGCATTTGGCCGCGATGAGCGGCTGCCACTTCGATTATGGCAAGCCTGGCGACCCGGACCCAATCGAGAGGCTGCCCTCGCGGCCCGACCTGATCGTGCCCTGCTACGCCGCCCTCTCGATGGAGGAGGGGCTTACGCACCCTGGCTCCAAGCAGGCGCTTCTCGGCGACACGCCGGAGGAGGAGGTCGACGCGGTCAAATTGGTCCGCGACGATACGCCGCCTTGCTTCCTCTTCCACACCGCGCCGGACGAATTGGTTCCGCTCGAGAATTCACTGCTCTTCTCAAAGGCCTTGCAGGCGCACAACGTGCCCCATGCCCTGCATGTCTTCCCCTTCGGGCGGCACGGGCTTGCCATGGCAGAGGATACGCCGCTGGCGAAGGCCTGGCCCGGGCTGCTGGAGGCCTTTCTGCGGGAATTCGGCTTCTAAAAACGAACAAAACAAACCAAAGTCTAAAAATAGCGGTGCGCGAGCCCTCTCGCGCACCGTTATTTTTAATGATTTCCCGCCTGAATTCGCTCAAAAGCCGATATGCTCGATGCGCTTGTGGTGGTTCACGTCGTAAACATGCCAGGCTTCAAGGCCAGCCTCGCCAAGCTCTATGCTCACATCGAACATGAACTCAAGGGCCAGTATGCGCAGGGCGAGCTTGCCGCCATGCACGCCATAGCCCAAAATCGAGGGGCTCAGCACCGCGATCCCGGTTTCGTTGGCGCGCAGGCTGGTTTTTAGGAGATACTGCCCCGTCCGGCCGCGCGGCAGAACCACGGGCTCGCCATAGAAGCTGGCATGGAGGGTGAGCTTGCCATCCTCGTCTTCCACGCGCAGGCTGTGCGGGCCGAGGCGGTATTCCTTGCCCAAAACCGACTGCGGTATGGCTCCGCCGTCGTCGACGACCGGCTGGATGGGCGCCTGAAGGGTTTTGAGCGTGCCCTGCAGCTCCGCGTAGGCCTCCGCTTCCTCGGGGAGGGGGCCGTCCGCCATCTGTGAGAGGATTTCGTCGAAATACACCGAAAGCTCGGCCTGGATATCGTCTACGAAGGCGGTCATGGCCAAAACCGCGTTCT
>JAITTC010000058.1 GCA_031287285.1 Christensenellaceae bacterium | reverse complement strand
AAGAAGCCCTTGCGCGTTGCTGCCGGATTGCCGCGTCGCTTACGCTCCTCGCAATGACGGCGAAGCAATCCAGCGCCCTCCTTACCTCGTCATTGCGAGTGGCAGCGAAGCAATCCAGCATCCTCCTTTTTGAAGAAGCCCTTGCGCGTTGCTGCTGGATTGCTGCGTCGCTTACGCTCCGCATAATGACGAAGAGAGGGCACGAAGAAACGCGGGGGAGTTGCTCCCCCGCTTGGCCTGATTTTGACCTCTCTCCGACCGCTCCCTTCCCGTTTTTCGGCCCGAAGCCGCTCCAGCTGGGTAAAATCCCGCCCGAGGGCGACGATCTCGCAGGCTAAACCGAGACCCACACGCGTTTCGCCACGCAAGAAGGGCCAACAACCTACCCTCGAGGGGGCGCGGGGGAGTTGCTCCCCCGCTTGGCCGCCTTGGGCGAAGCGCTTTTCTTCGGCTTCGTGCCCGTTCTTTTCCGGTAGGCAGGCTTTTTCTTCCCTTCCTCCGCGGGGAAGGCGATCTCCGGGCCCTTGCCGGCAGCCTCGACCAGGTAGCCGCTGTAGCGCCGAATCGAGTCCATGAAGCGAAGCGGGTCGAGCCGCCCGCGCTCGATGTCGCGCAGGCCCTTTTCCCATTTGCCCGTGGTTTCAGGCGAGCTGAGCTCCGAAGGCACGGCGGCGATGAGCTTCATGCCCTTTTCGGTGGCAAGCAGGCTGCGCCTTTCGCGCCGCACGAAGCCCACCTCGATGAGCCTTTCGATGATGGCGGCGCGGGTCGCTGGGGTGCCGAGGCCCCTCTCCTTCAGCTGCTCGCGCAGATCTTCGTCGGTCACGAAGCGGCCGGCGTGTTCCATCGCGTCGAGCAGGGTGTTTTCGGTGTATTGGGCGGGCGGCTGGGTTCGCTTGGCCATGACCTTGCTGCCCTTTACGGGGTAGCGCTCGCCCTCGCGGATGGGCGGCAGCTTTTCTGGCTCCCCCTCGCCCTTTTGGGCGAGAGGCGGCTGCGCCGCCTGCCATCCTCTTTCGATTTCGGCCTTCCCCGTGGTCTTAAATTCGTAATCGAGCACGCGGGTGCGCGCCTCCAGGCTCTCATAGACGTAGTCGCCGCAAAAGCCCGCGATCAGCCTGCGCAGCACGAGCTCATAGACCTGGTTTTCGCGCGGGCTTAAGCCCTTTGCCGCCCGGCCCGTGGGCACGAGGGCGTGGTGGTCGCTAAGCTTTGCGTCGTCAAACATTCGCTTGCCGGGCTCGCGAAGCTTTGGCGGCAGCAGCGCGGCGTAAGGCTCCTGCAGGGCAGAGAGGACTTCCCTGATCTTAGGCTTCATATCGCTCGGCAAAAAGCGGCTGTCGGTCCGCGGGTAGCTCAGAACCTTATGCCGCTCATACAGGCTTTGGGCGATGTCGAGCGTCTGGGCTGCGCTCAGGCCAAAGCGGGCGTTGGCCTCGCGCTGCAAGGTGGTCAGGTCATATAGATAGGGCGGCGGCTGGCGCCTGATCTCGGTCTTGACCGAGGCGACCGTGCCCGTTTGCCCCTTGATTTGTGCCGCGACTTCTTCCGCTTCCTCCCTCGTTTTGAGCCTTGCTTGGTTATTCTTCAGGTACACGCCGCTATAGGGCCCAAAGCCAGCCCAAAGCTCAAAATAATCCTCGGGCACGAAGGCCTCGATCTCCCTGCGCCGCGCGGCCAGCAGGGAAAGCGTGGGCGTTTGCACCCGCCCCACCGAAAGCAGCGCCTTATAGCGCAGCGTGAAGGCGCGCGAGCCGTTCATGCCAACGAGCCAGTCGGCCTCGGCGCGGCATTTTGCGCTTTGATACAGGGCGTCGTAGCCGCCGGACGGCGCGAGGCGCCTAAAGCCCTCGCGGATGGCTTCCTCGGTCATCGACGAGATCCAAAGCCGCGAAAAAGGCTTCTTGCAGCCCGCCGCCTCATAGATGCGCCGGAAGATCAGCTCGCCCTCGCGGCCCGCGTCGGTGGCGCAGATCAGGTTTTCTACGCGCCGATCCTTCATCAGTTTTTTCAGCAGGTTAAGCTGTTTCTTGCCGGAGGGGGTCGGCTTTAGGGGGATTTCCTCGGGCAGCATGGGCAGGGTTTCGCTGCGCCAGGCCTTCCAGGCGGGGTCGATCTCTTCCGGCATCATGGGGGTCAGCAAATGGCCGAGCGCCCAGCTCACCAGGTGCCCGTTCCCCTCAAAATATCCCTCCCCGCGGGTCTTCGCGCCCAGGACGGACGCGATATCCCGCGCGACGGAGGGCTTTTCGCAAACGACCAGGATCATTCCTCGCCCTTCAAGCGCAGGGCGCTAAGCTCCAGCGTGCAGCCGCTCTCTTCCGTGTAAAAGGCGGGGATGCCGATGCCGCCGGATGCCACCGCGCCCGCAAAAACCCCTGGGTTTTGGTCGCGGATGTTCAAAAAGGCCTTGAGATTCTTAAGGCTTGCCAAAATGTCGATCAGTTCATAGGGCTGCCACGCTCTTTCGAGCTCCTCGATCGCCTCCGCCGTGTCGGGGCAGCTTAGCGTGCCATAGACCTTGATGGTTTCCATGCCGTCATTCCTCCTTCATTGCTTGCCCGCCCTTGCGGCGGTATTCCTCTAAAAAGCCGTGCTCCAGGCCATCGAGCTTAAAGCCCAGAACCGTGTCGAGATTCACCATGTGCATGGCCTTGAAGATGTGCTGCTCCACAGCCGGGTTATCGCGCTTTAAGCGCTTGATGAGGGCCTTGATCTCTTGCCGCTTCGTGGCGCCGCCGCCCCCGCCGCAAAGGGCGCAGTTTTCGGTAAAGCGGCAGGCGCA
Source organism: Christensenellaceae bacterium (assembly GCA_031287285.1). Classification (GTDB taxonomy): domain Bacteria; phylum Bacillota; class Clostridia; order Christensenellales; family UBA1750; genus JAITGM01. The sequence goes on along the minus strand of JAITTC010000058.1, from coordinate 124 downwards.
CTGGATGAATTCAAGGTCGTTATAGGTCTTCCAGGCGATGATATCGTCTTCGTGCACCATATACAGCGGGCGAATCAGCTCCATGCCGGGGAAGTTTCGGCTTCTGAGCATGGGCACCATGGTT
>JAITTC010000240.1 GCA_031287285.1 Christensenellaceae bacterium | reverse complement strand
CGCCCGGGCCTGCGGCCCGGGCGATGCTCCATGGCGAGCGCTTCCGGCGGCTTCGCCGCCGGAAATTTCCCTTTTTTGAAACATTTCTAACCCTTGCGCGTTTAATTTGTGGTATACTTTCGGATGAACGGCTAAGCAATTCAGAGGGGGTGTTTTCATGGCCGATCTCCTCAGCGTCATTTCCCTAAACTGGCCGGCTGCCCTCTGCCTGCTGGCGGGCTTTGCTCTCGTCACGGTAGAGATTTTCCTGCCGGGCTTCGGCGCGCCTGGCATCACGGGCATCGTGTTGCTCCTCGCGGGCATCGTCGTCGCCGCAGACTCCGCCCTAGAGGCGATTTTGCTGCTCCTTCTCGTGATCGCTCTGCTCTCCCTGCTGCTCTTCGTCGTGCTTCGCTCGACGCTTAAAGGGAAGCTCTCCAAATCGCCCCTGGTGCTCGAAAATTCCCTTTCCAGGGACGCGGGCTTTTCCAGCGCGCAGGATTTTAGCACCTTCCTCGGGCGAGAGGGACTTTCTCTCACGCCGCTTCGCCCTGCGGGTAGCGCAAACTTCGAGGGCAACAAGCTCGACGTCGTGGCCGACGGCGAGTTCATCGCCAAGGGGCAAAAAATCGTCATTACCAAGGTGGAAGGCGCCCGCATCGTCGTGCGCGGCGCGTAAACGCCACAAAACACCATTTTCTAAGGAGGGGTTTTCATGCCGCAGCTGCTCTTGTTCTTCATCCTTTTGGTCGTGGTCGTCGTCTTCCTGGCCGTGTTCTTCTCGTTCTTCCCGCTGGGTCTGTGGATCAGCGCTCTGGCTTCCGGCGTGCGCATCGGCATCTTCACGCTGGTTGGCATGCGCTTCCGCCGCATCACGCCATCGAGGCTGGTCTACCCCATGATCAAGGCCACGAAGGCTGGCCTCGTCATCTCAATCAACGAGCTTGAAGCGCATTACCTGGCAGGCGGCAATGTCGATCGGGTCATCAATGCCCTGATCGCCGCCCAGCGCGCCGATATTCCCCTGGAGTTCGAGCGGGCCGCGGCCATCGACCTGGCGGGCCGCGACGTGCTTGAAGCCGTGCAGATGAGCGTCAATCCAAAGGTCATCGAAACGCCGATCATCGCGGCCATCGCGAAGAACGGCATCGAACTGCGCGCCAAGGCGAAGGTCACCGTGCGCGCCAACATCGATCGATTGGTCGGCGGCGCCGGCGAAGAAACCATCATCGCCCGCGTGGGCGAAGGCATCGTCACCACGGTCGGCTCCTCCCCCACGCACGAAAGCGTTTTAGAAAACCCCGACAGCATCTCCCGCACCGTGCTCGATAAGGGTCTTGACGCGGGAACCGCCTTTGAGATCCTCTCGATCGACATTGCGGACGTAGACGTGGGCCGCAACGTGGGCGCCCAGCTGCAAACCGACCAGGCGGAGGCCGATAAGCGCATCGCCCAGGCCAAGGCAGAAGAACGCCGCGCCATGGCAGTCGCCCGCGAGCAGGAAATGATCGCTTCCGTGCAAGAGATGCGCGCCAGGGTGGTCGAAGCGGAGGCCGAAGTGCCCAAGGCCATGGCCGCCGCGCTGCGCGAGGGCAAGCTCGGCGTGATGGACTATTACAACATGCAGAACATCATCGCGGATACCTCCATGCGTGGGGCAATCGCGGGCAGCGGCCTGCCAAAGGCCCCCGAAAAGGGCGACTAAGCGCCCAAATGATGAAAAAAACCATGCAAAGGGGGGAAGCCGCCCGTGGAACTCATTCCGATGCTGATCGCGCTGTTCTTCTTCGTGTTCCGCATCCTCAATAAGCAAAAAAAATCCCAGGAAGAAGCCCGAAAACAGGCCGCGGAGCAGGCCCCGCCGCCCGCACCCCAGCCACAATGGCAAGCGCCCAGCTTCGCGCCGCCCGCACCCCAGCCACGGCAGCCGCTGCATCCCACGGCGGCAGCCCCTCAGGCACAGCACGCCGAAGAGGGCCTGGGCACGCACGAACACCGCGAGGAGGAGGCGGAAAGCGGCCTTCGCTATACCGAGGGCCCGAGCGAACCGCGCGCGGCTCTCGCACCGGATGATGCCGCCTACGCCATTCGGACCCAGCGCGGCGCGAGCGCGATGCTAACCCCGGGGGAGCTTCGCAGGGCCGTGCTGCTGACCGAGATTTTGGGCAAGCCAAGGGGAAGAAGGTAAAACCAAAATGGACTTTTTCTTCTACAAAAGCCTGACGCTGTTCTTCACGCTGGTCTGCGCTATCTGCTGGGTGATCGAGTATCCAGGCTGTGTGGGGGCCGCGAAATCCGCAAAGTGCCCGCCGCCTTCCAAAGCGCAGGGCGGCGAAAATCCCTAGCCCAAGGCACCAAAAGTGCCCAAGCCTTGAACGGCTACCGCCAAGGCTCGGGCGCTTTTCTTGTGCGCCGGCGACCGCCTTGTGATTGCCCGGCAAACCCACTCTCTCCAAATGGGCCGCCAGCCCCTCGCCGCCTTGCCCGCAGGCGCGTCGAAAAAACCCTCTCTGCCCTGCCAGCCTCTTCGCGTGGCCATTTCTCGCGGGCGGTGAAAAAGCAGCCCGACGCGCCCCCTACCCCGTCATTGCGCTTGCCGTGTCGCTACGCTCCTCGCAATGACGGCGAAGCAATCCAGCGTCCTCCTTTTTGAAGAAGCCTTTGCGCATTCTTGCTGGATTGCTTCGTCGCTGCCGCTCCTCGCAATGACGAAGAAGCAACCCGGTCCTCGTCTCTCGCGTCCGCGCGGCGGGGGGCACAATCAGCGCCTCCCTACCCCGTCATTGCGCTTGCCTCGTCATCGCGAGTGGCATCGAAGCCATCCAGCGTCCTCCTTTTTGAAGGAGCCTTTGCGCGTTCTTGCTGGATTGCCGTGTCGCTGCGCTCCTCGCAATAATGGCGAAGCGCTTCGGCCTGCGCCCCGCGAGACGAGTTGCGCGCCCCGGCATTCGCCGAAACCAAGAGCAAAGCCCATAGGGTTAAATCACCTTAATTCGTGCCCCTTGCCCGCGCCTGCCGCCTTTGCCCCCTCCTCGCGGGTTGCGCAGACGGCGCCATGGCCGGCTCCGCACGTTGTTTGCAACAAAAACCACTTCATTTCGTTATTTTGTTATGTTATACTGATAACTGCGATTTCCCTCGAGAATCGTCGCCATGGGGAGGATTTTGATGAATCGAAAGGTCGGTTTGGCTTTGCAGGTCGTGGTTCTTGGGCTGATCGCCCTGGGGCTTTGCATTTATGCCGCCCTGAGCGGCTCCTACGCGCCCTCTCAGGCCGTGGCCGGACCAAGCACCAGCAGCGGCTCCGGCGGGGTTTCCGGCGCATCAGCGGGCCTGCATATCAGCGAGATCATGCTCTCAAACGAGGGCGCGGTCGTCGATGAAGACGGCGAGCGGACGGATTGGGTAGAGCTCGTGAACAACTCTGATGCGGCCATTTCCTTAAGCGAATACTCCCTCTCCGATCGTGACAACGACCCCTCTCGTTCTCTGCTCCCCGCGCAGAGCGTAGGCCCCGGCGAAAGAGTCGTGGTCTTTCTCTCTGGCAAGGGGCGCTTAAGCGCGGGAACGCCCTTGCATACCTCCTTTGGGCTTAAAGAAGGCGAAACCCTCACCCTTTTCCACAATTCCGGCGTTGTGGACGCTCTGCCCTATGTCGGCACGAGAGACAATCTCTCTTACGCCCTGATCGACGAGGTCTGGACGGAAACCGGCCTCTATTCCCCCGGCTTTTCAAACGACGAGGCCGGCCACGCCGCCTATTTAAGCTCGTACGACAAGCGAAGCGGCAGCGTGCTTAAGATCAACGAGGTTTTATCGTCGAACGTGACCATCATTCAAGACGAAGAGGGCCTTTACCCTGACTTCATCGAGTTGATCAACCTGGGCGGCGAAACGATCGACCTGAGCGGCTACGCGCTTTCCGATCAGGCGGGCGAAAGGATGCGCTGGCGCTTCCCGAGCGGGCAAATCGCCCCCGGTGAAGTCCTGCTCGTCTTCGCCTCCGGCAAGGATCAGGCGGATGCGACCTCCTTCCACACGAACTTCGCGGTCGCAGCCAAGGGTGAGAGCGTCTTCCTGTGCGATCCCGCCGGGAATGTGCTCGACAGCGTCGATGTTCCCGACTTAAAAGACGATTTTTCCTACGCAAGGGCCCCGGGCGGCGGGGACTTCGCCGTGTGCCGCGTCCCGACGCCGGGGCTTCCCAACACCCCAGAAAACGGCTTTGCCTTAGACCGCGCCTTTTTCGAGGCGCGCAGGCCCGTCGTCTATATCTCTGAGTCGGTGAGCAAGAGCGCGGTTTCAGGCGAGGGTGATTGGCTCGAGCTTTATAATTCAGGCGCCGAGGCAGTCAATCTAAGCGGCTATAGCTAGAGCGACGAAGCCAGCCGCCCCAAAAAGTTCGTGGTCGGCGAGCAAACTCTCCCGCCGGGCGAGTACTTGCGCGTGGATCTGGCCGGCAAAGAAAATAGCGACGAGCGGCTTGCCTCCTTCAAGCTCAAGGCGGCCGGCGAGGGCCTGTATTTTTTCGATCCAAACGGCGACCTGGTCGATCGGCTTCTGATTCCCCCGCTATCCGCCGGCCTTTCTTACGGCAGGGGCGCGGACGGGGCCCTTTTTTATTATAAGCAGCCAACCCTTGGCGCACCCAATGCGGAAGGCTACGCGGGCGCCCTGCTGCCCGTGCGCTTTTCACGGCCTGGCGGCGTTGGAATCGGCCCCTTTGAGCTCGAACTCTCTGCGGAAGACGGCGCCGCGATTCATTACAGCCTCGACGGCTCCGAGCCCAGCGCTTCGTCCGCGAGCTACTCCGGGCCCATCCAAATCAACAAGAACACGGTGCTGCGGGCCATCGCCATAAGGCCAGGCGCGCTGGATTCACCGATCGCCACGCAGAGCTACCTGCCGGAAGCCGCGCACAGCGTGCGCGTGGTTTCGCTGGTCACCGAGCCCGCCAATCTCTTCTCAGACGCAAAGGGCATCTATGCAGACGGCCCGAACTACCAGCCGGAATTCCCCCATGGCTATAAAAACCACGGCGCCAACTTCTGGATGGACTGGGAAAGGCCCGTAAACGTCGAGATCTTCGAGCCTGGCGGCGAAATCCTGCTCTCTCAGGATGGCAGCTTTAAGATCAACGGGCAGTATTCAAGAGCGCAGCCCCAAAAATCCTTCGCGGTTTACGCTCGCGAGGAGTATGGCGAAAACCGCTTTAACGCCTCCCTGTTTTCAGATCGGGACTATACTTCCTACAAATCCTTCGTGCTCCGCTCCACCGCGCAGGATTCAAACCGCGCCCGCATGCGCGACGTAATCTGCACCGACGCGATGCTCGGGCAGGGCGTGCTCTATCAAGAGAGCGAGGTCTGTGTGGTCTACATCAATGGGGAATATTGGGGGCACTATAACATGCGCGAGCGCATCAATAAATGGTCCGTCGCGCAGTGGGAGGGCATCGAAGATAAGGCGGTCATCGACCAGATCGATCTGTTAAAGGGCAATGGCAAGTCGGCCAACCAAACGCTGAACGGCTCCAACGAGGAATACCGCGCGCTGATCGACTATGTGCGCGCCAACGACTTGACCCAAAGCGAGCACCTAAACTACGTGCTCGACCGCGTCGACGTGCAAAACTACTTCGATTACCTCATCGCAGAGATCTTCTGGGCGAATTCCGACACGGGCAACATCAAGTTCTATAAGGTGCCCGGCGGCAAGTGGAAGTGGATCCTCTACGACCTGGACTGGTCGATGAACAACTCAGAGTCCATGCCGGTTTCGTGGAATACCTTCGCCTATGTGCTGCATCTGCACGACCATCTGGGCACCGGCGTGGGCCATTCCTTCGAAACCGTGCTCTCCTACAAGCTTCTAGAAAACCAAGAGATGAAGGAGCTCTTCCTCCAGCGCCTCGCCTACTTCATGAAGAACGTTTACACGAGCGAGCGGCTCGTAAAGCTCATCGAAGAGCAGGAAGAAACCATGCTGCCCGAGATGGAGCGGCACTTCGCCCGCTGGCCGGCCGACGGCAGTGTTTCAAGCTGGCAAAGAAGCGTAACCCGCATCAAGGAATGGGTGCAGAAAAGGCCTGCCTCCATGCTCGAAAACTGCCAAAGCTACTTCGATCTGAGCGATGCGAAGATGAAGGAACTCTTCGGCGAACTCGAAGGCGATTCTTAAAAGCAAAGGAGTGCGATCCCCGAATATGACGGCGAACAACCCCTCCCGGCAAGCGCCGGCCGAGACGCTGCGGCACGAGCTCAAGTACCACATCAGCTTAGGCAGCGCGGGGATCTTATCGTCCCTTCTGGGCAATACCCTCAGCATCGACGAAAACGCCGACCAAAACGGCGAGTACAAGATCCGCTCGCTGTATTTCGACGACGCCCTCAACTCGGCCATGTCCGATAAGATCGACGGCGTGAAGGCCAGGCACAAATACCGCATCCGCATCTATAACGATTCCGACCGGGTCATTCGCCTGGAGCGAAAGAGCAAGCTTGGCGACTATATCTCAAAGGTTTCGGCGCCGATCACGAGAAACCTGGCGGAGCAGATCATCGCGGGCGACGCTTATGGCCTCGAGCGCCTCGATCATCCCTTGCTGCAGGATCTCTACCGCCAGATGACGCTCCATCTCCTTAGGCCAGCCGTAATCGTGGACTATGTGCGCAAGGCCTTCGTCCACCCGGCCGAAAACACCCGTGTAACCCTCGACCAGCGCCTGCGCACGGGGCTTTTCTCGCTTGATCTATTTAACCCCAAAATCCCCACCATTCCCTGCCTGCACGAGGAAACCGTGGTCCTTGAAATCAAGTACGACCGGCGCTTCCCCGCGTTTATCCGGCCCATGGTTTCGTCCGTGCCCGCGCTGCGCAGCGCGATTTCAAAATACACTATCTGCAGGCGCTTCGAATTCAATTTGTAAGGAGGCGGCTTTCATGCCCACGACCAACGAAACCCTTAGCTTTTCCGATCTGTTCAAAAAGAAGGTTTTAGAGGGCTTCTCGCTGCAAACCCAGAATCTTACGCTCCCAAACGTCCTCATCACGCTGCTCTGCGCCTTCGTGCTCGGCCTGTTCATCTTCTATGTTTACCGCAGAACCTATAAGGGCGTGCTTTACAGCCACAGCTTTAATATTTCCCTGGTCATGCTCACCCTCGTCACCTCGATGGTCATCCTGTGCATCTCCTCGTCCATCGGCCTCTCGCTCGGCATGGTGGGCGCGCTCTCCATCGTTCGCTTCCGCACCGCGGTTAAGGATCCGATGGATACGGTGTTCATGTTCTGGGCCATCGCGGCGGGCATCACCGTGGGCGCGAACTTCCTGCTCTTCGCCTTCATCGGCTGCCTGGTCATCGGCGCGCTGATGATGCTCCTTTCGCTGTTCAGCCGCGTCAGCAGCGAAAATTACCTGCTGGTGGTGCATTACGACGATCGCTCCGCCAAGGAAGTGGGCGGGCTGATCGCCAAGGCCGGCAGCGCGAAGCTCAAATCGAAGTCCGTCACCCGCAGCGGCGTGGAAGCCACCTACGAAATGCGCCTTGCGCCCCAGCGCCAAAACATCGCCAACGCCCTCCTGAACATCCCGGGCGTGCACGACGCGACCCTCGTGGCCTTCCAGAACGAAATCGCCTAAAAAAACCGCCTCATCGGCGGATTCGGGCCGCTCCGCGGCCCCCTTCGCGGGCATTGCGCCCCGCAGCTCCCCATTTGGCCGCGTCACTTCCCCCGGGGGAGTGGCGCTCTTCATTTCCCGGGCTTTTGGGCTCCCTTCCCCGCGCATGCGCCGCCTCCGCGGGGCCCGCCATCCGCCGCGCTTCGCCCGCTCGAGCGCCACGGGCGGCCCTGGCGCCGCAGCTCGATCGGTTTTGCCCGCTCTGCCCTGATTTGCCCGTGGCTTTAGCTAGAGGAAGAACATCATCACGAAATGGCAGACGCTCCCTCCGATCACGAAGACGTGAAATACCTCATGGAAGCCAAATCGCGGGTTCTCGCGCCCCGGGCGGCGCAGCGCGTACATCACCGCCCCCGAGGTATAAAACGCGCCGCCAGCCCCCAAAAGCCAAAGCACAGGCGCGCTCAGCGCCCGGCTTAAGGGGAAGATCGCGGTCACGACCAGCCAGCCCATGCCCAGATAGACCGCCGTATAGAGCCAGCGCGGGGCGTTCAGCCAAAAGAGCTTCATCAGCGTGCCGGCAGCCGCGAGGCCCCAGACCACCCCAAAGATCGCCCAGCCCCAAACCGCGCTGTAGGCGCGCAGGGCCAGCAGGCAGATCGGCGTATAGGTTCCCGCGATCAGCAAAAAGATCATGATGTGATCGAACTTGCGCAGCCGCACCCGCCCAACCGGTTTGGCGGGTATGGAGTGGTAAAGGGTGCTCGCGCTATACAGCGTGATGAGCGTAGCGCAGTAGATCGAAAACGACACGACGTGCCAGGCGCTTTTGACGAACACGGCGTACGTGATGAGCACCGCCGCAGCGACCGACGAAAGGTACGCCCCGATGCCGTGCGTAAGGGCGCTGAAAAGCCTCAGCGCATTATAACTTACCGTCTCTTTTACCGTTTTCATGGCTCCATTATCGCACAAAGCCGCCCCCAAGTCCATCCCAACAACGCACGAAACGGCTTCTTCAAAAGGCGCCGCTCCGCCGCCCGCAAGCGTGCCAATTGCAAGGGCAGAATTAACGAAGGAAGGGCTCGGCTGCCTTAAAAGGCCCGATTCGCGGCAACATATCCAATTGGCAGGGCCAGCCGGCGACCAGGGCAAGCTCTTCTAGCCCCTCCCCGTCATTGCGAGGCGCGCAGCGACGAAGCAATCCAGCAAGAACGCGCAAAGGTTTCTTCAAAAAAGAGGACGCTGGATGGCTTCACCGTCATTGCGAGGAGCAAAGCGACGCGGCAATCGCAATGACGAGATAGGGAGGCGTTGATTGCATCCCCATCATTGCGAGAAGCGTAGCGACGAAGCAATCCAGCAACTGCGCGCGAAGCCCCTCCCCGTCATTGCGGGGAGCACAGCGACGAAGCAATCCAGCAAGAACGCGCCAAGGCTTCTTCAAAAAGGAGGACGCTGGATTGCTTCGCCGTCAATGCGAGGAGCGTAAGCGACTCGGCAATCGCAATGACGAAGAAGCTGCTGGTTGCCTTGAGGGACTGCGTTTAGGCGATGCGGCAATCGCAATGGCAGAAACAGGCCCTAATGCGGCAACACGCCAGCATGGCCGCGCTCGGCCGCAGCCAGGCTACCTTTCCGTGCCCTCTTCCCTCGTCATTGCGAGGCGCGCAGCGACGAAGCAATCCACCAACGCGCAGCGCCGCTTCAAAGGAGTTCACCGCCCCACTCCGCCGCCACCCCGCAAGAAGCGCAAGCGACGCGGCCATCGAATCCCGATGCGGCAGCGCTTTGGGTTTTGAGCGGTGAACTCCCCTTTTTCAGAACGCGCCGATTGCGGGCGCAGGCCCGGCAATCCGACCCCAGCTTCCATGCCGCCCTGCCGCATGGGGACGAACCTGCAGCCTCAGCCCCAAAACTTCGCTTTCTTCGCGCTCCACCTAAAAAAGCGCCCCTCATCAATAAGGGGCGCTTTCTAAATGGACGATTGGGGCGAAAAGCTTACTTCGCCGCCGCGTTTTGCGCGCTGCGCACGCTGCTGTAGCGCGCCGTGCGCAGCTCCTCGATGTAGGCAGCCTTCATGGGAAGATCCTTGGCCTCTTCAGCCAATCGAATTGCCCGCTCCATGTCGTAG
>JAITTC010000013.1 GCA_031287285.1 Christensenellaceae bacterium | reverse complement strand
GTGCCGTATGAGGTCGCCGTAGAGGAAGTCGCGGGCGGCGCCCCTGCCGCGGCGCCCGTCGCGGCCGCTGCCCCCGTGCCAGTTCCGGCCCCAGCCGCAGTCCCTGCTCCAGTCGCAGCTCCGGCCCCTGTAGCCGCGGCCCCTGCCCCGAAGGCAGCCGTGCCGGCCGGCGCCAACACCGTTGCCGCGCCCTTGCCCGGTACCATCGTCGATGTGAAGGTTTCCGTGGGGCAAGCGGTGAAGCGCGGCGACGTGCTCTTCGTGCTGGAAGCCATGAAGATGGAAAACGACATTCCTGCCGCCGCAGACGGCACCGTGACCGCCATCCAGGTGCAGAAGGGCAGCTCGGTCAATTCCGGCGACGTGCTCTGCGCGCTTTCGTAAGGGGGGCAAAGGGATGCCGAAAGTCAACATAACTGAAACAATCCTGCGCGACGCGCACCAGAGCCAGGCCGCGACCAGGATGCGGACGGACGAAATGCTGCCCGTGGCCGAAAAGCTCGATAACGTGGGGTATTATTCCCTTGAGATGTGGGGCGGCGCCACCTTTGATAGCTGCATGCGCTTCTTAAACGAAGACCCCTGGGAAAGGCTGCGCGTTTTGCGCAAGGCCATGCCCAAGACCAAGCTGCAGATGCTGCTGCGCGGCCAGAACATCCTTGGCTATAAGCACTATGCAGACGATGTGGTGGACTTTTTCGTGAAAAAGTCCATCGAAAACGGCATCGACATCATCCGCATCTTCGACGCGCTGAACGACACCCGCAACATGAAGACCGCGATAGAGTCCACCAAGAAGTATGGCGGCACCGTGGAGGCAGCGATGAGCTACACGATTTCGCCCGTGCATACGATGGAGTATTTCGTTGAACTCGCGGTGGAGCTTGAGCGGATGGGCGCAGACATCATCTGCATTAAGGACATGGCCAATCTCCTTCTGCCCTACGAAGCCTTTAAGCTCGTCAAGGCGCTGAAGGAAAGGGTCAAGGTGCCCATTCACATCCACACGCACAACACCTCGGGTACTGGCGACATGACGCTGCTCAAGGCCATCGAGGCCGGCGCGGAAATCGTCGACACGGCGCTTTCGCCTCTTGGCAACGGCACCTCTCAGCCGGCGACGGAGCCCCTGGTGGCGACGCTCCGCGGCACGGAGTACGACACGGGCATCGATCTGGAGCAGCTCACCGAGCTTTCTGACTATTTCCGCGGTGTTGCCGATCGCCTCAAGAAAGATGGCTTCCTCGACCCCAAGGTCTTGGCGATCGACATCAATACCCTGCTTTACCAAGTGCCCGGCGGCATGCTTTCAAACCTGATCTCGCAGCTCAAGCAGATGAACGCCTCCGATAAGTTCCTCGAAGTGCTGCAAGAGGTTCCGCGCGTGCGCGAGGACTTCGGCTACCCGCCGCTGGTCACGCCCACCTCGCAGATCGTGGGCACGCAGGCCGTGCTCAATGTGGTCGCTGGGGAGCGCTATAAGACCTTCACCAACGAATCCCGCGGGCTGCTGCGCGGCGAATACGGCCGTCTGCCGGCTCCTGTGAACGAAGAAGTGCGCCGCAAGGCCATTGGCGAGGATGGTAAGGTCATCACCGGCCGCCCGGCGGACGACATTCCTCCGGAGCTTGACAAGTACCGTGAGGAGATCCGCGAATACTACACGCAGGAAGAGGACGTGCTCTCTTATGCGCTGTTCCCGCAGGTGGCGCTGAAGTACTTCCAGTATCGCCAGGCGAGGGATAAGGGCATCGACTCGACCCTGCTCGATCAAGAGAATAAGGTGCACCCCGTCTAAGCACCCCGGAGCTCTGGGTTTTAAGGCCGCTTTGCAAAAAGCGGCCTTAAATATTCGAGGGAAAGGGCGGTTTAGCGCCTTTGCCAAAGTGCCGATGGCGAAGCACGCCATTGCGAGGAGCGTAAGCGACGGCGGCAATCGGGGTGACGGGTTACGTCGTCATTGCGAGGAGCAAAAGCGACGAAGCAATCCAGAAAGAAGGTTTTATCAGCAGGGCAAAGCGCTGGATCGCATCGTTTCGCTCGCGATGACGGGTTATATCGTTACTACGAAGAGCGTGGGCGTGGCGGCAATCGCGGCGCTGGTTTTTGGGGCCCAATACCCTGCGGCCGCTTTTTTAAAAAAGGCGGTTTTTTATCTTTTTCGCTCTTATTCTTGAAACGCTAAAGGGGCCTACCCTGTCTAATTGATATAAAGGATGAGCGCTCAAACCTTTGAAATACAAAAAGGAGGGATGTAAATGGCGGCAGACACGGGGAAGATCGCCTTGCTCCCACTCAGGGCCCTAGGCGAAAGAGCCGGCAAGGCGGGAAGGATCAGCGACGAGCTCTTCGTGGACTGGGTCACGAGCTATGAGGTCGTGCTCTACAGAATGGCCTACGTTTATGTGAGAAACGAGCACGACGCGCTCGAGATGGTTTCCGAAACGATCTACAAGGCCTATTTAAAGCGAAATACGCTTAAAAATCCAGCGATTTTTCGAAGCTGGCTGATGAAGATCCTCATCCGCAACTGCCTGGACTGCATAAAGCGCCAAAAGCGCATGGGGTTCTTCGAGGAGCCGGTGGAAGAAGTGCCTGCCGGCCCTTCTGCGCTAAACACGGCAGAACAGCGCATGATGCTGGACGAGGCGCTTTCGCGGCTGAGGCCGGAGTATAAGACGGCACTGCTTCTGCGCTATGTGCAGGAATTCAGCGTGAAGGAAGCGGCCCTGGCCATGGGTAAGGGTGAGAACACCGTGAAAACCCTGGTGCGGCGGGCATTGAAGGAACTGAAAGGCATGATTGGGGAGGAGGGCTTTGATGAATAAGAATAGCTTGGATCGCATTCGGGTGCCGCAGGGGCTGCTTCACGTCACAGACCGCGCGATTGAAAGGGCCCAAAGGGATGAGGAGCGAGGCAAGACCCCAAAGTTTATTCGGCGGGCCGCGCCACTGGTCGCGGCGGCGCTAGCGCTGGTTTTTATTTCGCTGAACTTTGGCGTGATCGCCGAGGCCGCGAGCAAGGCCTTTTTAAGCCTTCGCTCAGGGGCTTTGAACAACCCATCGCGCGATCAAATCGTGGAAAACGGCTTCGTCGCGCCGGTAACGCAGCAGCCCGACGCAACGACGGATGAGAAAAATAGGCTGACGCTGCAGAACTACTACATCGCGGGAGGCGAAATCGGCTTTGATTTGCTGCTGAGCGGCGTCGAGCTGCCTGAAAACTTCAATTACGCCTACATCTCAGACTTTGCGCTGGAATTGCAGGGCGGCACGGGCGAGAGCAAGCTTTGGGAGGCCTCTTACGACTTTGAGAACGAGATCGACAGGCGGGATTACCCGGGCGGGCACTTCTTGCTTGATTGGACCAATGGCGCCCAAGAGCGGCATGAATACGTTGAAAGCGACTACGACTTTATTCAGGATGCTGTGGCCGAGAGACTCGGCGAAAACAGCGTGAGTATCGCCTTCGTGGTCAGATTCAGGAAGCCGCTGGACGCCATAGGCTCGAACCTGAAGCTGCGCGTGAACACCATTAACTTCATTGAACTGGACGATATTTCCGTAGATGTTCCCCAGGATGTTCGCACGGCGCTCAGCGGCGACTGGAGCTTTGAGCTGGAGGTTGACGAGCGCTTTATCAAGGCGCAGGAGCTGGTTTTTAGCGCGGTGGGCGCGGAAGCCGCCAAGGAGAAGGGCATCGAGCTGCAGAGCGTCAAGATCGATCCTTCCGCAACCCGGATCGAGATTGCGATCGACTATTCAAAGAACAAGCTGGTCGATCGGGCGAAGATTCAGGCGGACTTCGAGGAAGAATATTGGCCGAAGTTCTACGTCTTTGAAACCACGCTCTTTGCGGAGGCGAATGGCAAGACCCTGAGGAACAGGAGCTGGGATTTCCATCTGGAGCGCCAGAAAGGCGATTTGACCTTCCTTTGGGCGGAGCTCGACAGCGTCTACTTCGACGATGTGGAGGCTTTCAACTTGATTCTGACGGAAATTGACGGGAACCGAATCGAGATCCCGGTGCAAATCGTGAAATAGGCAAGAAGGGCTAGCCTGCGCCATTGCGAAGAGCATAAGCGACGCGGCAGTCGCAATGACGAAAGGAGCGGCGACGCGAAGGGCACAAGGGCGCAATGTGGCTTCTTCGTCATTGCGAGGAGCGCAAGCGACGAAGCAATCCAGCAAGAATGCGCAAGGGCTTCTTCGAAAAGGAGGACGCTGGATTGCTTCACTGCCGTTCGCAATGACGAGTTACGTCGTCATTACGAGGAGCGGCGACGCGAAGTGCACACACGCAACGTGGCTTCTTCGTCATTGCGAGGAGCGGCGAAGGAATTGTGATGATGGGTTACGTCGTCATTGCGAGGAGCAAAAGCGACGAAGCAATCCAGAAAGAAGACTTCATCAGTGAAGAAAAACGCTGGATTGCTTCACTGCCGTTCGCAATGACGGGTTACGCCGTCATTGCGAGGAGCGCAAGCGACGAAGCAATCAAGTAAGAACACGCAAGGGCTTCTTCAAAAAGGAGGACGCAGGATTGTTTTACCGTCATTGCGAGAAGCGTAAGCGACGAAGCAATC
>JAITTC010000195.1 GCA_031287285.1 Christensenellaceae bacterium | reverse complement strand
GCCACCGGCTGGCGCCCCGGCCTGCTCGGCATCCTGGAGGCGCTGCCCGCCCTGCGTGGCTGGCTCGTCGTCCTGGGGCTTCTGGCCTGGCTGGCCCTTGGCATACGCAGCCGCATTCGGCGCAAAAAGCGGAGCAAGGCAGGCTAAAAAGGCCCCTGAAACAATTCGTTTTGAAAAACACCCCTGAGGGAAATCCCCTCGGGGGTGTTTCTGCCCATGAATACCGCGTTTTTTAGGCTTTTTTGATGGCATGGAGGCGCTGCCTGCTTGGCTGGCTCGTCTTCCTGGGGCTTCTGGCCTGGCTGGCCCTTGCCATACACGGCCGCATTCGGCGCAAAAAGCGGGGCAAAGCAAGCTGAAAAGCGGCCCTGAAACGATTCGTTTTGAAAAACACCCCGGGGGAAATCCCCTCGGGGGTGTTTCTGCCCATGAATGCCGAGCTTTTAGCTTTTTGATGGCATGGAGACATGGCCCGCCCTGCTTGGCTGGCCCGTCTTCCTGGGGCTTCTGGCCTGGCTGGCCCTTGCCATACACGGCCGCATTCGGCGCAAAAAGCGGGGCAAAGCAAGCTAAAAAACGGCCCTGAAACGATTCGTTTTAAAAAACACTCTCGGGGGAAATCCCCTCGGGGGCGTTTCTGTCGATGACTGCAAAGTTTTTTGGCTTTTTGATGGCATGGAGGCGCTGTCCACCCTGCTTGGCTGGCCCTTGCCATACGCGGCCGCATTCGGCGCAAAAAGCGGGGCAAAGCAAACTAAAAAAGGGCCCTGAAACGATTCGTTTTGAAAAACACCCTTGGGGAGGGGGCCGCACCTTACCCCGTTCTTCTGCCGCTTCTCGCCTCGCGGCTTGCCTGCCACACAAAGCGCTGCAAAAGGGCGCAAGCCTCCTCATCCAGTCGCGTTTCGGCGGCTTTCATCTCATAAGGCCGGCCATCTTCCGCGTGCGTTGAAAGCGAGGCCGCCGGCAGCCCTTCGGGCGATGCATGAAAGAAGGTCGCGTAGGCGCAGAGCGCGTTCACATAGCTGCCAAGGGGCGAGCAGTGCGCCCCGTCGAGCCAATAAAGGTCGATGTCTGGGCGTTCCTTTAGCACCCGCTCAAAAACAACGCCCACGGGGCTGCATTCAGCGCCCGTGGCGGCGGCCAGCGAAGAGAAGGTTTCGAGCATGGCCGCCTGCCGCTCGGGCTTTTCGCGCTCGGCCCAGGGCACGGTTAAAATTTGCCGCATCCCGCAAGCCTTGGCCCGTCGGATGAGCTCCGCCCCGTCGCGAAGCGTTTCTTCGCGCGCGGGCGCCGGCGAATGCGCCGCCTGCTGGAAGAACACCGCGTCAAAACCGCCATGCAAAAGGGCAAAGCGCAGATCGGGGCTTTGCAGATGCCAGCCGAAGGTCACGCCCGGCTGGGCCAGCATCGAAACCCCAACCCGCCGCCCGGCTGCTGCCGCCAGGCCGCTGAAAATCCTTGGCATGTCGTTAAAATAAGTGTGGCTATTCCCCACGAACAGCACCCTTTTTTCGCTTTTTTCACCCATTTCAGCACACCCCGGCTTCCAAAATCGAAAAACTCCTCTTTTCGCAGTTCAGCTCGGCCAGCGCGCCGTAGGGCAGCGTGCACATGGGCTCGTTATGCCCAAACGAGAGGTTATAGAGGATGGGCAGCTCGCCAAGGCCAAGCTCCGCCGTGATTTTGAGGATCGCGCGCCGGTATTCCTCATAAAAGCGGCCCTGGTAGGGCTTGCCGAAGAGCAGCGCGGAAGCGCCCTGCAAAATCCCCTGGCTGCCGTAGTTCCGCAGCCAATATTCGATGGACCTGGGCTCCGGCATCTCTTCCGAGCTCTCAAAAAAGAGGATCGCGCCATCGAAATCGCTCTTTTCGGGCCAAAGCGCCGTGCCCTTTGCCATCTCTAAAACCTCGATGCAGCCGCCGATCAGCCGCCCGCGGGCGATTCCCTTGCCCTGCAAAAGCTCATAGCCGGTGTTTTTCTGCAGCTTCTTTTGCGTCTGCGCGTTTTCTTCGCTCCATTCGAGCCTTTCGCCGGTCCACGCGGGCGCGGGCTCGATTTCGCCCAAGGGCGCCGTGCAAAACAGGGTTTTTTGGAGCCATTTTTGAGTGTAATCGAAGATTTCGATGTTTTCGGCCAGTTCAGCCAGGATCGAAGGGCCATAAAAGCTCGAAAGCCCGGCCTTGTGGCAGATGAGGTGCGCGATCGTCGTATCGGAATAGCCGATGAAGATCTTCGGGTTGCGGCGAATGACGTCAAAATCGATAAAGGGCAGCATTCGCACGCTCTCTTCCCCGCCGATGCACGAGAAGATCGCCTTGATCGATGGGTCTGCAAAGGCCGCCATCAGGTCTGCCGCGCGGGCCTGCGGGTGCTCGTAAAGGTAGGCGGAGCCGCATAGCGTGTGCTCCATTTCGACGACCTCTAGGCCAAAAACCTCGCCAAGGCGCTTCTTGCCTGCGCGGTAGCGCCACAAAAGGTGCGCATCGCCCGCCCCGCCCCAGGAAAGGCTCACCGCCGCCACCTTGTCGCCAGGCCGCAGCGCTTGCGGCTTCACCAGCTCTTTCATCCCAAAAACCCTCCTTCTTTAACGCCTTTCGAGCAGCGCCACGCACTCGACGTGGCCGGTTCTGGGGAACATGTCGACCGGCTGGGCGCGCAGGAAGGCGTATTCGCCGGAAGCGCAAAGGGCCTTCAAATCGCGCGCCAGCGTGGCCGGGTTGCACGAAACATAGACGATCCTCCTCGGCCCGGCGGCCAAAATCGCCGAAAGGAGCTCAGGATCGCAGCCCCTGCGGGGCGGGTCAAGGGTCAGCAGATCGGGCCGCGCGCCCTCGTCAAAGAGCCTTGGCAGCAGCTCCTCGCAGCGCCCTTGCCTGAATTTCGCGTTTTGGATGCCGTTGCGGCGCGCATTTTCGTTGGCGTCTTGCACCGCTGCCGGGGCGGCTTCGATGCCGAGCACCTTCTCTGCCGCCCGCGCCAGGAGCAGGGCGATGCCGCCCGCGCCGCAGTAGGCGTCCACGGCGGTTTCATCGCCGCGAAGACCCGCAAACTCGAGCGCCTTGCCATACAGAAGCGCTGCCTGCGCGGGGTTTACCTGAAAGAACGAAAGCGGCGAAATCTCGAAGCAAAGGCCCAGCAGCTCTTCGCGCAAAACGCCTTCGCCAAAGAGGGTTTCGCAGCGCTCGCCCAGGATCTCGCCATCGGGCTGCGAATTGACGTTCAGGCACAGCCCCGCGAAGCTCTCGCCCAGGGCGCCTTGCAGCGCGTCGCGAAGCTCTTTCGCCCTTGGCAGCTCCGCGCGCGCGGTCACGGGCACGGCCAGCATTTGCCCCGCCCGGTTTTGCCGCAGCATCAGATGACGAACGAGCCCCTTGCCGCTTCCTGCGTCCACAGGCGGCAGACCAAACGCATTCATCCAGGCGATAAAAGCCCTCGCGGCCACGGCCATGCCTTCCGGCAGCAGCAGGCAGCCCTCAGCCGGCACGATTTCATGGCTCTGCCGCTGAAAGAAGCCGATTTCCGCCCTTCCGGGCACGCCGCCGATGGGGAAGATCGCCTTATTCCGGTAGTGAAGGGACTCCTGCGCGCCAAGGGCGGGCAAGAGCTCAAACTCCCCCTGGGCAAAGCCGCCGATTCGCGTCAGCGCGTCTAAAACCGCCCGCTGCTTTTGGGCGAGCTCGGTTTCATAGCCCATGTGCTGCATATCGCAGCCCCCGCATTTCAAAAAGAGCGGGCAGGGCGGCCTTTCGCGCAGGGGCGAGGGCGAGCAAATCTCCACGGCCCTTGCGAAGGCGACCTTGCCCTTGGCGCGCTCAAAGGCGCAAACGAGCTCCTCGCCCGGTAGCGCGCCGGAAACGAAGACCGTTTGCCCCTCCACATGGGCGATGCCGCGCCCAAAATCGGCTGCGCGCTCGATGCGCGCCAAAAAGCGTTCGCCAGCCCTCATAAAGACCCTCCTTGCGGATGCACCGCCTCCAGCATACCCGCGCGAGGGTTCGCGGTCAAGCCCCGCCCATGAGCTGAAAACCGTTGCTTTTTGGTGAAAATTCGCTTAAACTGGCATAGTAAGGGAATTTGCACGATGGGAGGCGCGAGCATGGAGCTTTGGAACTGGATTAAGGAGAATCCCGCCGCTGCGGCGACCCTTGCGGC
This sequence comes from Christensenellaceae bacterium, assembly GCA_031287285.1. Taxonomy (GTDB): domain Bacteria; phylum Bacillota; class Clostridia; order Christensenellales; family UBA1750; genus JAITGM01. Next base: position 1,303 of record JAITTC010000195.1, on the reverse strand, counting down.
GGCCATCATTGCGGGGATTTTTTCAATCATCGTCGCCCTGATCAACAACCGAAAAAACCGCGCGAAAAAGGGTGCGGAAACCGCCAACGTTTCGGCGGGCGGCGGCATTGCCGCGGGCGGCGATCTTTCCTTTGGCGGCATTCAGGGCGATGTGCTCGCCGGCGGCAGCTCGAAGGATGACCACAGCATCAGCATTCAGGGCGATGTAGCCGGCAATATAATCAACGACAATAGCACAAAAGACGACCACAGCACCAACATTTTTGGCGATGTGACCATTCAAAATGGCCCGCAGCCGCAAAGGATGGATCCCGCAAAGCCTACCAAGAGCTATCATTTAGCTGTGACCTTCGAGGAGCAGCGCGACTATGTTCGGGCCATTGAACACTACGAAAGGGCGCTGACGGAACAGGAGCAGGTCACCGGCCCGATGAGCGAGGATTTGGCGCGCGTGCACAACACCCTGGGGATTGCCTATTGCCGCGCGGCGCGCTACACCGACGCGATCGAACAGTTTAACGGTGCTTTGGCGATTTGCAGAACGGCCGGTGAGATGGAAACGAACCTGGACGTTGCCCGGGTGAACAACAACCTCGGAGTGGTTTATGATTACCAAGGCGAGTATGTTAAGGCGCTCGAATGGCATCAAAAGGCCTTAGCAGTGGAAGAGAAAATCTCGGGGAAAGAACACCCCGATGTGGCAGCCAGCTACAACAACATCGCCCAAGTTTATGACAACCTGGGCAAGTACAGCGAGGCGCTCGAATGGCACCAAAAGGCCTTAGCGGGAAAAGAGAAGGTCTTGGGAAAAGAACACCCCGATATGGCGAGTACCTACAACAACATCGCCAATGTTTATGCTCAGCAAGGCGAGTATGTCAAGGCACTGAAATGGTACCAAAGGGCCTTGAGAATAAAGGAAAAGGTCTTAGGGAAAGAACATCCCGATACGGCGACATCTTACTTGGGCATCGCCAATGGTTATGCTCAGCAAGGCGAGTACATCAAGGCACTGGAATGGTATCAAAAGGCCTTGACGGCATACGAAAAGGTTTGGGGAGCGGCTCACCCTTCTACGGCGATGACCTACAACAACATCGCGGTGGTTTATCGCAGTCAAAGCGAGTACGCCAGGGCGCTCGAATGGCACGAGAAGGCCATGCCGGTGCGTGAAAAGGTCTTGGGGAAGGAGCACCCCGATACAGCGAGCACCTACTACAACATCGCACTTGTTTATGACAACCAAGGTGAGTACATCAAGGCACTCAAATGGCACATGAAGGCCGTGATGGTGCGTGAAAAG
>JAITTC010000155.1 GCA_031287285.1 Christensenellaceae bacterium | reverse complement strand
AATCGGCTTTGGCGCGGGCGAGCCTGATTTTGACACCCCTGCGCATATCCGCGAGGCGGCCGCCAAGGCCATGGACGCAGGCAAGACCCGCTACACCCCTGCGGCCGGCGAGCTTGCCCTGCAGCAGGCGATCTGCGCAAAACTCCTGCGCGATAATGGGCTGCAGTACGAGCCCAATCAAATCGTGGTTTCAAACGGCGCGAAGCACTCGCTGTTTAACGTCTTTCAGGCGCTGCTCGACAAGGGCGACGAGGTGATCGTTCCTTCGCCCTGCTGGGTCAGCTACCCGGAGCTCATCCGCATGGCAGGCGGCGTGCCCATCTTCGTGAAGGGCGAAAAGCAAAACAAATACAAGGTTGGCGCAGCGGAGATTGAACAGGCCATTAGCTCCAAAACCAAGGCGATTTTAATTAATTCACCCAACAATCCGAACGGCTTTGTGTATTCAAAGGAAGAGCTTTTGGGGATCGCGGCCCTGCTGCCCAAGCACGATCTCTACGCGATATCGGACGAAATCTATGAATATCTCGTCTACGGCGGCGCCAAGCACCTTTCCATCGCCTCGCTTTCAAGCGAGGCAAAGGCGCGCACGATCGTCATCAACGGCGTTTCAAAGGCTTATGCCATGACGGGCTGGCGCATCGGCTACACCGCTTCCCCGGCGGAGTTTGCCAAGGCCATGACCAACTTCCAGAGCCATTCCACATCCAACCCGAATTCCATCGCCCAGCATGCGGCGATTGCCGCGCTGAACGGCCCGACCGATGAGCTAAAGAGCATGGTTGCGGAGTTTGCCCGCCGCAGGAGCCGCATCGTGGGGCTGATTTGCGGCATTGCGGATCTCAGCTGCGTTGAGCCGGAAGGCGCCTTCTATGTGATGGTCGATATTTCGGCGCTCTTTGGCAAAAAACTGGGCGATCAGCCGGTTGAGGGCTCGATGAGCTTCACCGAGCTGCTTCTAAGCGAAGAAAAAGTGGCCGTCGTGCCCGGCGACGGCTTTTTAGAAGACGATTGCGTGCGGCTTTCCTACGCGGTTTCGATGGAAACCATCGAGGAAGGCCTGAAGAGAATCGACCGCTTCGTCAAAAAGCTCCATTGAAACGGCAAAGGGGCCGAGGGCTTTTGACGCAGGGGAAAGATAAACAAGGCCGAAGAGGAGGATCAAAGGCGATGCTCGAATTCAGCGATCAATCCAACCTTTTAGAGCAGAAGAACTACAGATACGAACTGCAGGATGTGGAGGAGCCAAACCTCTACAGGGAGCTGTTCGACTATAAATCCGTGCCCAAGATCGCGTTCAACCACAGGGTCGTGCCGATGCACATGCCAAAGGAGATCTGGATCACGGACACGACCTTCCGCGACGGGCAGCAGTCGGTTTCGCCCTTTTCGGTCGAGCAGATCGTGACGCTGTTCAAGCTCTTGTCGAGGCTTTCTGGGCCGAACGGCATCGTTCGCCAGAGCGAGTTCTTCCTTTATACCGAAAAAGATAAGGAAGCGCTGCGCAAGTGCCAGGAGCTTGGCCTGAAATTCCCCGAGATCACCTCGTGGATCCGCGCCAATGCCAAGGACTTTGAATTGGTGAAGGCCATGGGCGTGCGCGAAACCGGAATTCTGGTTTCGTGCTCTGATTACCACATCTTTAAAAAGATGCACTTAACGCGCCGCCAGGCGATGGACCAGTACCTGGGCATCGTGAAATCGGCGCTTGAGCACGGCATCTTGCCGCGCTGCCACTTTGAAGACACCACCAGGGCGGATTTTTACGGCTTCGTGGTGCCCTTTGCCACCGAGCTCATGGATCTTTCGCGCGAGAGCGGCGTGCCCATCAAGATCCGCGCCTGCGACACGATGGGCTTTGGCGTTTCCTTCCCGGGTGTGGCGCTGCCGCGCAGCGTGCCCGGCATCATGTATGGCCTGCGGCACTATGCGGACGTGCCGGAAGCCCAGCTTGAGTGGCATGGGCATAACGACTTTTATAAGGTCGTCGCCAATGCGGACGCAGCCTGGCTCTACGGCTGCGCCGCCGTGAACTGCGCGCTGATGGGCATCGGCGAGCGCACGGGCAACTGCCCGCTGGAAGCCATGGCCATTGAATACGCGGGCCTTCGCGGGGACACGGGCGGCATGGATCTTTCCGTCATCAGCGAGATCGCCGAGTTCTTCGAAAAGGACATCGGCTATGTCATCCCGCCGCGCACCCCCTTCGTGGGCCGCAATTTCAACTCCACCAGGGCCGGCATCCACGCAGACGGCCTGCTCAAGGATGAGGAGATCTATAACATCTTCGATACCGCGGCGATCCTCAACCGCCCGGCCACCGTCGCGGTCGATAGCCACTCCGGCCTTGCCGGTATCGCGCACTGGCTTAACGGCTTCTTCGGCCTTAAGGGCGAAAAGGCAGTCGATAAGCGCGATAAGGTCGTGGCGGAAATCAAGGTATTGGTCGATGCCGAGTACGAAAAGGGCCGCAACACCGTGATGGGCGACGAGGAGCTCAGCGATATGCTCTTCCAGGCCGACCCCGACTTTTTCGACAGCGTGAGAAGGCACAAGAGGATTCTTTAGGCTCTCGTGAAGAGGGAAAGGGAGGAAAATAACGATGCGCATAACGGAACACGTCGCCTGGCTGAACGTCAATGGCTTAAACCCCATCCTCGTTTTGGCGGGGGGCGAAAACATACTGGTCGACGCTTGCCTGCCCGGGCAGTTCGAGCTGTTAAAGGCAGCGATTGAGGCGGAAGGCATCCCCATAGAGAAGCTCACGAGGCTGGTCTTCACCCATCAGGATATGGACCATATCGGCTGCGTAAACGAGCTCGCAGCCGCCGTGCCGGGGCTGAAGATTTACGCCCACGAGGGCGAAACGCCCTACCTGGACGGCACCAAAATCCCCGTGAAGCTGGCCGCGAGGCTCGAAAAGCTCGATGAGATGAGCGAAGGCGACCGTGCAGGCGTCCTCAAGATGAAAGAGGGCTATGAGGCTCGCAAAATCCGCTTCGAAGGGGCCCTGAAGGATGGCGAGGGCTTCCCGGGCGCCGCCGGGTTTAAGATCGTGCACACGCCGGGGCATACCCCGGGCCATGCCTGCGTCTATGTGGAGGGCGATCGGCTCTTGATGACCGGCGACGCCATGAACCTCGGGGCAGAGGGCGAGCTTCTCGGCCCAAACCCCGTCTACACCAAGGATATGGCGCAGGCGCTGGATTCGCTGAAAAAGCTCGCGGATCTGAAGATCGAAACGCTGATTTGCTACCACGGCGGGCTGTTTCGGGGCGAGTTTCAGCCGGCGCTCAAGAAGATCCTCGGCTAAATTCGTTTGCAGGCAAAAGGGGCGCCGCGCTTCGCGCGGCGCCCCCTTCTTTTTATGCTCCGCTTAAGAAAAGAGCTGCCTTAAGAAGCCAAGGATCAAGAGATGGGCTGGATAGAAGGCATAAAAACCCCATTTCAAGACCTTGGAGCGGCTCCGCTTGCCGTTTTGCCCAAGAAGGAGGGGGATGGCGAGAAAGAGCCCGGCCTGAAAGAAGGACCAAAGGGGGAGAGGAGAACCCGGGGCGTTTAAGAGGAAGCTCAGGGGGTAGTCCAGCACGAGCGGCAAGGCGCTCAGCACGAAGAAGAGGATCATCTTGGGGGGATTTTCGCGCTGGCGATGGAAGATGCGGGCCCAAAGCACGGGGAAGAAGTACCAGTCCCCAAAGAGCCCCAGCGCGCAAAGGCCCAAGGTGCCCAAGACCTTGATCCAGAGCGACAGCCCCTTTTGATCCTGCAGCGCAAGCGCCGCAAGGGCGAGGAAGAGCGGCCAGATCACGCCGGTGTGCTGAAAGCTCAAAAGGAGGGCGGGCAGGTCGCTTGGAATGGAGCCGGTTTCGAAGTAGACGAAGGGCAGATGCGACAGCGCGGCGAACAGCAGAAGGCGCAGGGCGTAGCGCCTGCGGTCGTGGCTGAATCGATAGCCTTCGGCCACGCCGAAGCACATGATGGGAATGGTGGTGCGGCCGATCAGGTGCGAGGCAAGGCCCAAGGGGCTTTCAAGCGGGATGAAGAGCCAGGCGATGTGGTCAATCAGCATGGCCGTGATCGCCCAAAGCTTGATCGCATCGGAGGAAAAGGGTTTGTTCAAGCTGAAAACTCCTCTCGTTGGGGGCAAAAGCGCCTTTGCTCCCTGCCCCATTGTAGCAAAAAGGCGCCGAATTGAACAGGCTGGGCCGAAAGGCAGTATTTACTCTAACAGATATGGCGAAAAGGGGAACCGAAACCATACCATCGGCGAAAAGCCCACGAACTGGGCCTTTTTTTGTTTCGGAGTTGTTTATTCTGCTGCGTAAGCGCGCAAAAAAAGACGAAGGACGTTGATTAATGCGTCATAACATTGTAATATGGCTATATCGAAAGAAGAGTGCGTTCCATTCATGCCTTCCGGCTAGGACGAACCGATTTTGATATGAAAAGAAGACTTGTAGGAGGTATTTCAATAATGCGAAAGATTACCGCGGCCGTGCTGAGCTTGGCTTTGCTGCTGGCGGCCATCGCGTTTATGCCGATAGAAAGGGCAGAGGCGGCGGCTTCCGGCATGGTGCGGGTCGTGCTCAATTCCATGGGCAGCCCAACCTCGGTTTCGATCACTTTAAACGGCGCGTATACCGTCCCCTCTTCGTCCGTGACGCTTTCAAGCAGAAGCAGCTACGAAGTCTACCTGAACGCGGGCTCGCTGTGGATCACCGGCCCGGGGATTTCGACGCCGCAAAACATGGGCAACAAATTCACGATCCAGCAAAGCCAGGATTCAAGCGGCAGCATCGGCACGATGAGCTTTTATAACGCAAGATACGGCAGTCGCAGCTACCGCGGCGATATGCAGTTCGAGGTCTCTGGCTCCTCCATCCGAATGATCAACCGCGTTTTCATCGAGGATTACCTCTATGGCGTTCTGCATGGCGAGCTTTCGAACTCCTTCCCGCTCGAAACCCTGAAGGCGCAGGCCATCATCGCCCGCAGCTACGTTTATAACAAGATGCTGAGCGCCTCCTCCTCTTACGACATCGGCGATACCTCGTCAGACCAGGTTTATAAGGGCTATACTTCCTCTGACGACGTGATCATGCGCGCGGTAAACGAAACGGCGGGCATGCTGCTCAAGTACGGTTCCAGCTACATCAGCGCCTATTTCGGCGCGTCAAACGGCGGGCAGGTCGAACTGCCGGGCAACGCCTGGAGTTCCTCGGCGGGCTACCCGGGCTGCTATGTGATGAAGGACGACCCCTACGACCTGCGCAACCCTTCATCCAGATCCGCGACCTACAGCTTTACTTCGGATGCGGCTTCCCTGAATTCGGGCTTCCGCTCGGCGATTGAGAATGAGCTGTATTACAAGCTTGGCTCCTGGGCCAATCTGCAGCGCGTTTTGGATGTAAAGCTCACAAATCCCCTCGTGACCGACCCGGCCAGCCGCGGCCTGAGCCGCAACTACCGCGATATGGAGCTGATGGTGGAATACACCCTGAACGGCGGCGTGAATAACACCACGATTACGCTCAGAAACATCCACGATACCCTGCGCTACACGCTCTTTGGCGCGGATTCAGACCTTAGGCTCTTCGAGCTGACCCAAAATGGCTATGGTTACTGGTCGCTGACGCTGCGGCGCTATGGGCATGGCGTGGGCATGAGCCAGCGCGGCGCCCAGCAGATGGCCCTGGAGGGCTGGAGCGCCCAGCAGATCATCAATTTCTACTTCCAAAACAGCCAAATTGAAACGCTGACTTTCAGCAAGGACGGCGTGCCCTCCGGCCCCTCGCAGAACCTGCCGGCGGCGGCCTGGGGCACGGTGAATGCCTCCTCGCTCAATGTGCGCGCTTCGGCGTCGAATAACGGCTCGCAGATCGGCTCCCTGGCGCGGGGTTCCCGCGTGGGCATCGCGCGCAAGGAGGGGGATTGGTACCTCATCAACTACGGCTCCGGCACGGGCTATGTTTCGTCTGGCTATGTCGTCCTTGACCCGGGATCGAGTCTGGACGGCGCGACGCCGACGCCCTCGCCGGGCACGCAAGTGCCCGCTTTGACCGCGACGGTGCGGCTTTCGACGAACTCCTCGACGCTCAACATGCGCAGCGCGCCCTCGTCCACGGCGAGCGTGGTGGCGCGGCTGAATAACGGCACGCAGCTGGGCGTCTATGAGCAGCGCAGCGACGGCTGGCTGCGGGTAAGAACCTCTGGCGGCATCGAGGGCTATGTAAGCGCCGCCTATGTGATCCTAAGCGGCGTCGTTTCCCCTTTGCCCACGCAGAGCCTCGCCCCGACCACACAGCTGGGAACCGTTACGGCTTCCCAGCTGAACGTGCGCGCGGCGGCTTCGTCGTCGAGCGCCAAGGTGGGCACGCTGAGCTACGGCGCCAAGGTCAGGATTCTGGGCGAAACTCTCGGCTGGTATCGCATAGAGTTTGGCGGGCTTGAGGCCTATGCAGCCAGCGCCTATGTCATTAAGGACGCGCCAAGCGGCGAAACGACGCCAGGCGCCAGCGCCACGCCCAGCCCCACCCCGGCGCCCGGCTCCTCGGGGCTTGGCAATCTTACGCCGGGCGACATTCCCGCAAACGGCGTCCTTGGCACGGTAGAAACCCAGGAAGGCGTCTATCTGGAGGTCTATGGCGACACGAATAAGAGCTACACCGGCTCTTGGCTGATGAACGGAGCCCAGGTTCTGGTCGTCGGCGTGGAGGGCGACTTCTACAAGCTCTCGATGAGCGGCGGCAGGCTTGGGTATGTGCTCAAGCGCTATGTTCGCAGCGCGAAAGACAGCACCGTGCCCACGCCAAGCCCGACGCTCGCGCCAGGCCTGACGCCCACACCAAGCCCGACGCCCACCAACAACGGCGATATTCCGGCAGGCTATGGGCTCGGTGCGCTGAGCGCCTACGATATTCCCGCTGAGGGCGTGCTGGGCGTGGTGCGGCTCAGCGGCACGACAAGCTCCCTGACCGTCTATGCGGACGCAAATCGGATCTCGCCGATCAGCACGCTCACAAACGGCATCGCAGTCACCGTCACGGGCGTG
>JAITTC010000135.1 GCA_031287285.1 Christensenellaceae bacterium | reverse complement strand
GAAAGCTTGCGCGAAGCCCCGCTTTGGCGGCAGACCCGCGCCCAAGGGGAGTGGCTTTACTCCTTGCCGGATGGAATGCCGGAGCTTCGGGGGCTGCGCGTGCTGCGCGCAGGGCTGCAGCTGGGCAAACTGCTCCCCGGCCGATTCGAACCTGCCCACGCGCTGGCGCTCTGCGCCGAAGAGGGGATTTTTCAGCGCCAAAAGGAGCTTTCTGCGGAAGAGGCGCTGCGCTATCTAAGGGGCGAAACCCTGGAAGCGCCATGGTTGGGCTGGGGCGCCGTGACGCGCCATGGCTGGCCGCTGGGGCTTGGCAAGGGCGCGGAGGGGCGGCTGCAAAACCACTACCCGAAGGGGCTGCGCCGCAGAACGGCGGAACGAAGCGCCTTTGCGCCTTCCGCAGGCGAAGGAACCATGGTATGATTGGGGAGCTGGCGCGCCTTGGGTGCGAACCACGCGATGAAAAGGGGTGTTTGAATGGGAACGAAAACGAAAAATGCGCCGCTGCGGGGGCTTGCGCTATGGCTGGGGCTTGTTCTGCTCCTTAGCCTAAGCGCCTGCGGCAGCCCTGGCGGGGCTGGTGCGGGCGGCTTGACCGAGGCCGTATGGCGGGGAAATGACAGCGCGACCTTCAAGCCGGATGGAAGCGGTTCGGAAGGCGAAATAGAGCAGGCCGGAAAAACAGCCGAAGGCGAGGAGGTTTTCGCGCTGATGCGGCTGAATCTTGGCACTGAATTCCTGGCGAGCGAGCTTGCGGAGGCGCGGCTGTTCCTCAAGATAAGCGGCGAGAGCAAGCCAAGCAGCCTTCGCATTGGGCCGGTTATGGGATATTGGGGCGATTCCGCTACCTCGTATGAAGACGTAAAAGCGCTCATCGACGAAAAGAGCGCCGTTACGGTGGAGCCGCGCGACGAGGCGGATGGATGGGTGAGCGTTCCGCTGACCGATCTGCTCAGAACCTGGCTGAGCGGCGGCCTGCAGAATAACGGACTCGCCCTCTTTGGGGAAACCGCCGGGGAAATCTGCAGTTTCATATCCTGCATCGGGGCCACCGTGCAAGAGGAAGAAACGCCCTATTTAAAGGTAAGCGGCAAGGCCTGCGAAAGGCCGCTTACCTACGGAAAGTTCGGTTTTACCGAAATCCTAAGGCCGGACGATATGCACTCAAACGGAAACTGCATGTCGTACGCCCTGCGCGACATGAACGCCATCCTTGAGGGCGACCTTGGCGTGGATATGGGCGAGATGGAGCGGATCTACGCGCAGGCCGATGAAAACAAGGGCGTGGACGCGCTGGCCGAGTACTTTGCGCGGCTCGCTGTGGATTACGTGGAAGCCCACAAAGAGAGCTTGAAGATTTCTGGCTTTAGGCGGATCGACGGCTTTGATTCGAAGATCGATCCGGAGGCTGAGTACCGCATCGCCCTGCGCGTCGGGGTGGATCTTCCCGAAGGCGTGGTGGATTTCAGCGATATGCACAGCTGGGACTTCCACTACTGGCTCCAGCTGAGCGATGGAAGATGGTCGCAGAAATTCCCAACCGGGCCGTCGGTGATCGTGCCGTGCACCGGCCCCGGGATCTCGCCGGGCGGCTTCCCGTGGGATTCCGCCTATGGCCGCACGCCCAAAACCGCCGATTATTACACCAGCCAGGTGGTGTATTTTGCCGTGACCAAAGAGGGCGGCGAGTTTACGCGCCACCGCGGCGAAATGGAAGACAGACCAAACGCTGGCTAAGGGCTTTTTTGCCAGCGATGAAAAGGGAATGGGAATTGTTGACGGAGGCAAGGCGGAATGGTATCATAAAAAACGCCATAAACGCTGGCGTAAAAATTCCATTTTGCAAGAAAGAAGGTGCGCGCTGGATGCCCAAAATCACTTTTATGGGCGCTGGAAGCACGGTGTTTGCCAAGAATGTGCTGGGCGACGCGATGCTGACGAAGTCCCTGGAGGGTTCTGCGATCGCCCTGTATGACATCGACCCGGTTCGGCTGGGGGAATCCCAAAAGATGCTCGAGAACCTGAACCAAAACTTTGGCGGCAAGGCGACGATTCAGGCCTTTTGCGGCGTTGAAAACCGAAAGGCAGCGCTGCGCGGGGCAAACTATGTGGTCAACGCCATTCAGGTGGGCCTTTACGAGCCCTGCACGGTGACGGATTTTGAGATCCCCAAGAAATACGGCCTGCGCCAGACCATCGCCGATACCCTCGGCATCGGCGGCATCTTCCGCGCGCTGCGCACCATTCCCGTTCTGCTCGATTTTGCGCGCGATATGGAAGAGGTTTGCCCAAACGCCCTGCTGCTCAACTACACAAACCCCATGGCGATGCTCATGCGGGCCGTGCTCGGCCATACCGGCATTCAGGCGGTCGGGCTGTGCCACAGCGTGCAGGTCTGCGCGGAAAGGTTGCTGCAAGGTCTTCAAATGGACTATGACGAGGGCGTGCAGTGGAAGATCGCGGGGATCAACCACCAGGCCTGGCTGCTCGAAATCACGCGAGACGGGCAGGATCTCTACCCGGAAATCAAACGGCTGGCCGAAATGCGAACCGAGAAGCACGACGACATGGTGCGCTACGAGATCATGAAGCGCTTTGGCTACTACGTGACCGAATCCTCCGAGCACAACGCCGAGTACATGCCGTATTTCATC
>JAITTC010000067.1 GCA_031287285.1 Christensenellaceae bacterium | reverse complement strand
GGGTCTTTGCGCCGAGCTGGCTCTTGCTCGCGATGTGTTCCACGGCTGCCCAGGCGATCGAAAGCCCGTCAAAGGTCGAGGTGCCTCGGCCGATTTCGTCGAGTATCAGCAGGCTGCGGCGCGTCGCCCCGGCCAAGATCTGCGCCATCTCGCTCATTTCCACCATGAAGGTCGATTGCCCGGTAGATAAGTCGTCTGACGCGCCGACGCGGGTAAAGATGCGATCGAGCAGGGGGATTTTGGCGCTCTGCGCGGGCACGAACGAGCCCATATGCGCCATGAGCGCGATGAGCGCGACCTGGCGCATATAGGTCGATTTGCCCGCCATGTTCGGACCCGTGATGATGAGCAGCCTGCCCTCTTCGTCCATAAAGGTATCATTCGGCACGAAGGGCTCCTTTGACAGGCTTTCGACGACCGGATGCCGCCCCGCGATGATCTCAAGGCCAAAGCCCGGGTGCATTTCGGGCCTTGCGTAGCCGTTTTCAACGGCGAGCAGCGCCAGGGACTGCAGAACGTCGATGGTTTTCACCACGTCCGCGCTTTGCTGAAAGCGCGGGATTTGGGCCGCGAGGGCATCTCTGATCCCGCAGAAAAGGGCGTATTCGCGCTTGACGGAGCGGTCTTGCGCGGTGAGGATATTCTCTTCATATTTCTGCAATTCGTCGGTCGTGTAGCGCTCAGCACCGGTCAAGGTCTGCTTGCGCACATATCGGTAGGGTACTGCTGCGCTGTTGGCCTTGGTGACCTCGATGTAGTAGCCAAAAACGCGATTATAGCCGATTTTAAGGTTTTTGATGCCCGTGCTTTCGCGCTCCGCCTCCTCGAGCTTCAAGAGCCAGTCCTTTCCCCCGCCTGCCTGGGCCCTGGTTTCATCGAGCTCCCCATCGTAACCTTCGCGGATGATGCCGCCCTCGCGAATGGTCAGCGGCGGCTCGGGCGCGATGGAGCGCTCGAGCAGATCGTGCAGGTCACTCATGCAGTCGATGCGCTCCATCTGCGCGCGGAAGATTTCATGGTTTGCGTTCTGAAGAAGCGCCTTCAGGCGGGGCAATTGGGCGATGGAAGCCTTTAAGGCAAGAAGATCCCGCGCGTTTACCGCCTGGTAGGCGATCTTGCCGATCAGCCTTTCGATGTCTAGGATGGGTGAAAGCTCCTCGCGGATGCCCTGCAGCAGCATGTAGTCGCGAAAGAGCTCCTCAACGCCATCCTGCCGCCGCGCGATCTCCGCCATTTCACCCAAGGGCTCTTCGAGCCAGTGGCGAAGCTCGCGGCCGCCCATGGAGGTCACCGTTCGATCCATCAGCCCCAGCAGGCTGCCGCGCTTGCGGCGGGTCTGCATATTCTCGGTAAGCTCGAGGTTGCGTCGAGCAGCCGGATCGAGTTGCAGATGCCGCTCTCTCGTGTAGACCTTGAGCGAATTGATGTGGGTCAGCGCATTCTTTTGCGTAAGGTCGAGGTAGGCAAAGAGCCCGCCGGCAGCTTCTGCGGAAGCGGAAAGCTCGGCAGGCCTGATTTCGCCCCCGGTCAGCCGCTTGCGGATGGCGCTCAGGGCCTTTTTGCGGTCGAAGTCCTCGTCCGGTCGAACGACCGGCGAAACGGGCAGGGCGATTTCGCCCGCAAAATAGGGCGCGTCCGAGGCGCAGAGGATAATTTCGCTCGGGCGGATGCGGGCGATCTCCTCTTCGATCGGCCTGCGGCTCCTTTCGCACACCGAGCACGAAAGATCGCCCGTGGAAACATCCACATAGGCCAAACCCGCCTTTTTTTCGGTCAAGTAGAGCGAAAGAAGGAAGTTATTGCGCCTTTCTTCCAGCATGTCGTTCTCAATCACCGTGCCCGGCGTGATGATGCGCACGACTTCCCTTTCGACCAGGCCTTTCGACTGCGAGGGGTCACTCAGCTGCTCGCAGATGGCCACGTGGTAGCCGCCCTCGATGAGCCTTTGGATGTAGCCGCTTACCGAATGGAAGGGCACGCCGCACATGGGCGCGCGCTCCGGCAGGCCGCAGTCCCTGGAGGTTAACGTAATGTCTAAAACCTTCGAGGCAAGCAGGGCGTCGTCGAAGAACATCTCGTAAAAATCACCAAGGCGGTAAAGAAGGATGCAGTCCTTATGCTGTTCCTTCACCGTCATATAATGCCGCATCATGGGCGATAAGGGCATGGCACTTCCCCCTCTTTTTCTTTCTTGATCGATGATGGAGGAACGCTTTTAGTGGGCGTGGGCCTGCAAAGCCGAGCAGCCCGCGCAGGAAGCGCAACCGCCGCCGCAGGAAAGGCTTTCTTCGGCAGCCTCGCCGGTAATCATGAACTTAAGAACTTGATTGACGTCCGCAAAGAGCTCCGCGAAGGCTTTTTGGGCCTCGTTCAATTCACGCACGCTCGCAAAGCCCATCATTTGGCCCTGAATGGCCTGCATTTCGGTCGCTAAGCGGCCGACTTCTTTTGTATCCGGGCTTTTTCCCTGCATGAGCTCTTGAATTCCCTCCTGCAGGGCATTGTAGCTCCGGATGACGACCTGCGCCGCCATATCCTCGTTTACGGCGGCCTGTGCGGCTTGCAGGCGAGCGCATTCCTCGCCGCCCGCGATCAATTCGCCAAGCTCCCGCGTCTTTTGAAAGATCTCTGCTTTCATATTTAGATGCCTTCTTTCTTCTTTCTTTTGGCTATTCTGAAATCAGTTCGCCTCGCAGGGTGTTCGCCCCGCTGGCGACCATCTTGGCCCTTGCGAAATCGCCGGGCCGCAGGCCTTCGCCGTGCAGGTTTACCGCGATGCCGCTTCCCGTCCGGCCCATAAAGTCTTGTTTGCTGCGGCGCGAGGGTTCTTCGATGAGCAATTCGTATTCCTTGCCTTCCATCGCGCGCAGTTTTTCGGCTGTGATCCCCTCCTGCAGGGCGATCAGGCGCGAAAGGCGCTCGTGCTGGATCTCACTTGGTATCTGCCCCTCCATTTTGGCGGCCTTCGTGCCGCTTCGCCTGGAGTAGATGAAGGTAAACGCGGAATCAAAGCGGCTCTTGGCACAAAGATCGAGGGTTTGGGCAAAGTCCGATTCGGTTTCGCCCGGAAAGCCCGCGATGAAGTCGGTCGATAGCCCGATTTCGGGCATTGCATCGCGGAGCTTTTCGACGAGCCCGAGGTATTTTTCGCGGGTATAGCCGCGGTTCATGGCCTGAAGGATGGCATTTGAACCCGCTTGAACCGGCAGATGCAGCTGTGGGCAGACCGTTTTTGACGAGGCCATCGCTTCGATCAGCTCGTCGGAGAGATCCTTTGGGTGCGAGGTCATGAAGCGAAGCCTGGGCACAAGCCCCTCGAGGCTTTTTAATAGCTTTGGGAAGCTGCCGCCGCCCTCTGGCGCGTAACTATTCACATTTTGCCCCAGCAGCGTGACTTCCTTTATGCCCTGCGCTGAAAGCCCCTCAATTTCGCGCAGGATATCGCCCATGGCACGGCTGCGTTCGCGGCCGCGCACGAAGGGCACGATGCAATAGCTGCAAAAGTTATTGCATCCAAACATGATGTTGACGAAAGCACGGCTGTTTCCCTCGCGCTGAGCGGGAAGGCCTTCTGCGATGACGCCCTGCGGATCGCCTTCGATTGCGACGAGCCTCTCGCCTTTTAAGGCACCCTGCAGGAGTTCCGGGAAGCGATAGAGGTTGTGCGTGCCAAAGACGAGGCTGACGAAGGGTGCTGAGCTAAGCAATCTCTCGGCGCTGCCATCCTGCTGCATCATGCAGCCGCAGACCCCCACGATCAAATTGGGTCGCTCCTTCTTTAGCGCCTGCAGATGCCCAACATTCCCGAAGACCCGCCTTTCCGCGTTTTCGCGCACACAGCAGGTATTGAAGAGGATGAGATCCGCCTGCCGCTGTTCGGCGGCCTTTTCGTAACCCATTCCTTCCAGCATTCCGGCCAGGGTTTGCGAGTCGCGCACGTTCATCTGGCAGCCGTAGGTATTGATCCAATATTTTCCGACGCCGTTCGCGGCGATTTGGTCCATGATCCCGCGCTGCCTTTCGATCTCCGCTTCAGGCAGCCGCGTTTCTCTGTTATGGTCTTGTGCTTCCGCCATGAAGACATCCTCTCTTGGTCGAAATTCCTCTCTTATTATACCCTCCGCGCGGCAAAGCGCGCAAGGGTGGCTTTTCATTCCATAAAGGTCTTGGCAAGGCATGGTTTTTCCTTTATGATGGGATGCAAAAGCATAAAAGCGGGGTTTTTCGAATGCGGTTTCCCTATGATGAGGAACTAAACGAGCTAGAAAGCTTAATTCTGCGGCTTTGTGCCATCCCGGCGCCTTCCGGCGGCGAAAGGGCGCGCGCTGAGTTTTGCAAAAACTATCTCTTGCGTGCGGGCGCGCGGGAAGTGCTGATCGACGAAGCCGATAACATGCTCTTCCCCATCGGTTGCGAGGGTGCGGCCGAAATCGATGTGCTGATGGCGCATACCGATACGGTCTTTCCAGAAACCGAGCCCTTCGCTCCGAGACGGCGCGGAAATAGGCTTTATTGCCCTGGTGTTGGGGATGATACGACGAATCTAGCTATTCTTCTATTGGGTGCAAAGGCTGCAATTGAGCAAAAACTGCGCCCCAAGCGCGGTGTGCTGTTCGTGGCCGATTCCGGCGAAGAGGGGCTTGGCAACCTGCGCGGGGTTCGCCAGGTGATGAAGAATTATGCCGGGCGGGTGTGCAGCGTCGTTTCCTTCGATGGAACGCTTAATAATCTTTGCAATTGGGCGGTCGGTTCCCTGCGCTACGAGGTAACGGTTAAGGCCAAAGGCGGCCATTCCTATGGGCGCTTCGGCAATCGCAACGCAATCGAAGCGCTCGCGGCCCTGATTGTCGACCTATACGCAATCAAGCCGCCCAAAGTTGGCAAGAGCAAGACTACCTACAACGTGGGCAAGGTTTCGGGCGGCACCTCCATTAATTCTATTGCGCAAGATGCGCAAATGCTCTATGAGATCCGCAGTGATAACCGCTTTTGCCTGGAGGAAACGCGCCAGCTCTTCGAAGTCGCGCTGCACCGCGCCCGCGAGCGCAAGGATGCGAGCTTTGAAGTGAAGCTTTTAGGTGAAAGGCCCTGTATGGGGGAGATTGATCCGATCGCGCAGAGCGAACTCGAAGGCTATTATATCGCCTTAAGCGAAAGGCATCTTGGTAAAAAGCCGCAGCTGGGCCCCGGCTCCACCGATTGTAATATCCCCTTTTCTTTGGGTATTCCCTCGCTTTCGTGCGGTTTTTACTCGGGCAGCGGCGCGCATACCTATGAAGAATACATCGAGCTTCCCTCCTTGAAATACGGGCTGAAGATGGGCATGGAGGCTATCCTTCATCTCTTCGAGTAAGGGATTCCGTCTGCATGAACCGCAAAGGCGATTCCTATTTCTGTTCCGCGAGCAAGCCCTTAGGATCTCCCGTGCGCGCAGGAAAAGCATCGGAATCAATGAGGAAAACTTCTGCGAACTGGGATCATCTCCGCTCGTGCGGGGAAAGCACCTGGCGCGTAAGGCGATCGTCGTCTGCCACGGGATCATCCCCGCTTGCGCGGGGAAAGCTCTACCGGGCATATAGCATAGGGCGGGTATATAGGATCATCCCCGCTTGCGCGGGGAAAGCTATGATAGCCGATCTCCTGGTAGGCGTGATCCGGGATCATCCCCGCTTGCGCGGGGAAAGCCCGGGGAGGTAGGCAAGCTCGCCGCCCTGCTCAGGATCATCCCCGCTTGCGCGGGGAAAGCACGCACAACCCCTTATATGACGCGCAGGCGGCGGGATCATCCCCGCTCGCGCGGGGAAAGCCAGCGGAAACAATGGCGTCGGTGGTGCCGGCGGGGATCATCCCCGCTCGCGCGGGGAAAGCGATCTGGGTGGGCTGAAGACCGCACGTGGGGAGGGATCATCCCCGCTCGCGCGGGGAAAGCACACGCCACGCAGACGCGTCCGCAAAAGCCGAGGGATCATCCCCGCTCGCGCGGGGAAAGCCATAGCTTAAACTCTGGAACGAACTCGAATTCGGGATCACCCCCGCTCGCGCGGGGAAAGCGATGGCGCCAGGCACAGCATTTTCCACCAGACGGGATCACCCCC
>JAITTC010000066.1 GCA_031287285.1 Christensenellaceae bacterium | reverse complement strand
GTCCGCATCGCCGACCAGGACCAGCCGCGTTCCCGGGCTGAGCGCTCGCAGCAGCGAGCGCAGGAGCAAAAGATCGACCATGCTCATCTCGTCGACGATCAGGGCGTCCGCCTTCAGGGGGCTGTCTTCATTCTTGCCAAAGCTCAGGGTTTGGCCCATCTCACCGCCGTATTCGAGCAGGCGGTGGATGGTCTTTGCCTCCTGGCCCGTGGCCTCGCTCATGCGCTTGGCTGCCCTGCCCGTGGGCGCCGCGAGCTGCACGGCGTGGCCCTTTTTTTGCAAAATGCCGATGATCGCGTTGATGACGGTGGTCTTGCCCGTGCCGGGGCCGCCCGTGACCACGGCCAGCCCTTCGCGCAGGCAACTTAAAATCGCCTGGCGCTGCTCGCTCTCGTAGGCGATGCCCAGGCCCTCTTCAAAGGCCTGCAGCTCTTCTTCGCCGGCGACCGGCCCCTGGCCCGAAAACGCGGAAGAAAGCTCGAACAGCCTCTTGGCTGCCTCCTTTTCGGCCTCGTAAAGCGGCTCGCCAAAGACGCGCTCGCCCTCCTCGCCGTTTTCGATCACCACGCGGCGGGTGAGCTCCAGGGCCTTGAGCTCGTTTTCGAGCTCCCCGTCGTTTGCCTGCAAAAGGCCTTTCGCGGCGGCCAAAAGCGCCTCCCTTGGCAGGTAAACATGGCCTTCCGTGCCCGAAGCCTCCCAAAGCAGATAGACGAGCCCCGCGCGCAGGCGGTTTGGGTCGTTTGGGGCAAAGCCCATCGAAAGGGCGATGCGGTCGGCGGTCTTAAAGCCGATGCCCTGCACGTCGTGCACCAGCCGATAGGGGTTTTGGCGCAGGATCGCGATGGCGCCCCTGCCGTAGGCCTTGACGATGCGCATCGAATAGGCGGGCGAAATCTGGTATTTTGAAAGGAAGAGCATGGTTTCCCTGCTCTCGAACTGCTCGGCGTAGCTTTTGCCGATGCTGGCCGCGCGCTTGGGGCCGATGCCGGGCACCTCGGCGAGGCGCTCCGGATATTGGCTCAAAACATCGAGCGTGTCGCGCCCGAAGGCCCGCACGATCGAAAAGGCCATCGTGGGCCCGATGCCCTTGATGACCCCCGAGGCCAAGAAGCGCTCGATCTCATCCTCCTTGGTGGGGGTGACGGTTTCGAAGCGTTCGGCCTGCAGCTGCCTGCCGAACACGGCGTGCGTGACCCAGCGGCCAAAAACGCGCAGATGCTCCCCTTCGCGCACGAAGGGGAGCACCCCGACCACGGTTTCTTCCCGCGCGCCGGCCACCAGGCTCAGCACGCAAAAGCCGTTTTCTTCATTTTGAAAGCGGATCTCTGAAACGATGCCGTCGAAGAGATCGAGTTTTTGCTCCATTTCCCCTCCCCAAAGGGCCTTAAGCGCCGGCCAGGCGGCGAAGTTCAGGCGCCGCGTCGGTCCTTTCCCACGGCAGATCCAAATCGTCGCGCCCGAAGTGGCCGTAGGCCGCGACTGGCAGGTAGCGTGTGGCGCGCAGCTTCAGCCTTTCGATGATGGCGGCCGGGCGCAGGTCGAAGGCCTTGCGGACCAGCTCCACGAGCTGTTCGTCGCTTAAAAGCCCCGTGCCGAAACTCTCGGCCAGCACCGAAACCGGCTGCGCCACGCCGATTGCATAGGCGATTTGCAGCTCGCAGCGCTTGGCAAGCCCCGCCGCCACGATGTTCTTGGCGATGTAGCGCGCCATATAGGAGCCGCTGCGGTCGACCTTGGTCGGGTCCTTGCCCGAGAAGGAGCCGCCGCCGTGCCGCGCGAAGCCGCCGTAGGTATCCACGATGAGCTTTCGGCCCGTCAGGCCCGAGTCGCCCTCCGGTCCGCCGACCACGAAGCGCCCCGTGGGGTTGATGAAGTAACGCGTTGCTTCATCGAGCAGCCCGGATGGGATGACGGGCCGAATCACCCTTTCTAAAATCGCACTTTGCAGCTCTTCCTGCGAAACTTCCTCGCCGTGTTGGGTCGATACCACGATGGCCTCGATGCGAGCCGGCTTGCCGCCGTCGTATTCCACGCTCACCTGCGCCTTGCCGTCGGGCCGCAAAAAGGGCAGCTCGCCGGATTTGCGCAGCTGGGCCAGGCGGCGCGTCAGCCTGTGCGAAAGCGCGATGGGCAGCGGCATGAGCTCCGGGGTTTCATCCGCCGCGTAGCCAAACATCATGCCCTGGTCGCCGGCGCCCGTGTCGTGCCCGCCGAGTGCCCGGGTTTCCATCGCCGAATCCACGCCCTGGGCGATATCCGGCGATTGACGGTCAAGCGCCACCAAAACGGCGCAGCGCGCCGCGTCAAAGCCGCTCGCACCGCCGCAATAGCCGATTTTTTCGATGACTTCGCGGGCGAGGGCTGCGTGATCGACCGTCGCCTTAGAGCTGATCTCGCCCATGATGAGCACCATACCAGTCGTGGCGCAGACCTCGCAGGCCACGCGCGCCGTGGGATCCTGCCTAAGGTGCGCGTCTAAAATCGCGTCGGCGATCTGGTCGCAGAGCTTATCGGGGTGCCCCTCCGTCACCGATTCCGAGGTGAAGATGATCTTTTCGCCTGCCATATGCCCTCTCCTTCTGCGCGAGGGTAAAATAAAACCCCTCGCCTCTTTGTTTGGCAAGGAGCAAAAACGCTTTGCTTCGCGCTTTTTCGCTTGCCTCATCCTTCGGCTCTTGCCGCGGGGGTTGGCACCACAGCCGCTTTTGCGGCAGGTTGCCGGGTTTCATCGGGCCCGTCCCTCAACCACTCTTTATAAGGCGATTTCATTCTACACGGCCCTTCGGGGTGCCGTCAAGCCCAAAATCGCCCAATCTGGCTGTTTTCGCGCGACTATTGCCAAGGATTTGCGCATAAACATAGCAGCAGCGAAACATAAAAGGGGCGGATGGCGATGCAGGATTATATTGAGGAGCGCTGCCTGGCGATCGGCGGCTATATCACCGAAACCGGCTCCACGGTGCGCCAAGCGGCTGAAAAATTCGGGCTTTCAAAGTCCAGCGTGCATAAGGACATGGCGGAGCGCCTTCCACATATCAGCCAGGCTTTGGCGGCCCAGGTGCGCAGGGTTTTAGACCTGAACAAGGCGGAAAGGCATCTGCGCGGCGGCAAGGCCACCTACCTCAAATATAAGGGCGGGCAGGCGGAAAGCCTTGAGCGCCCCTGCGCGCTGTAATGCAGCCCAAAAGACGCCCAAGGCAGCTTGGGCGCTTTTTTATGCATAAAAACACGGGCTGTTTGCGGCGCGATGAGCTAGGATTGGCAACTGCTTCGCCGCTTTGCTCTCCGCGATGACGGGGCGGCGGCTCCCTTCCGTCATTGCGAACGGCAGTGAAGCAATCCAGCGTACCTCCTCTTTGCAGCACCTTGACCATATCTGCTGGATTGCTTCGTCGCTACGCTCCTCGCAATGACGAAGCGACGGCTCTTTTTCGTCATTGCGATTGCCGCGTCGCTACGCTCCTCGCAATGACAGGCAGTGAAGCAATCCAGCGTACCCCCTCTTTGCAGCACCATGACCATATCTGCTGGATTGCTTCGTCGCTACGCTCCTCGCAATGACAGGCA
>JAITTC010000057.1 GCA_031287285.1 Christensenellaceae bacterium | reverse complement strand
GCCAGCACCATCGTGATCGCCGCCGTCAGCGTCGTCTTTCCATGGTCTACGTGACCGATCGTTCCGATGTTTACGTGCGGCTTCGTCCGCTCAAATTTTGCCTTCCCCATCTGCTGTTCCCTCCATCAACGTAAAAATCCTTCACCCAAAGCCGCTTTGCGGGGATGAAGCAGTAAAAAACCGGTCCAGCGTTTTCAAATTGAAAAAACAGCCAAATTCGCCGGCTTGCCTTGGAGCGGGTGATGGGAATCGAACCCACATAACCAGCTTGGGAAGCTGGCACTCTGCCACTGAGTTACACCCGCGCGCTTCATAGCGCTAACAGTATAAGAAAAACCAGGGCCACTGTCAAGAGAAAAATCGAGAGCCCAGGGCGCTTCGGGCTGCTCTTCAGCGCCTGCCTTCAAGCCCTGCGAAGAAATCGCAGCGTGCGAGTTCCAGGATGCCCATCGAGCGCTCGCTCCCCTCTTTTGCGAGCCTTTCGGCCGCGCGCCCGTGCAGGTAAGCCCCAAGCCGCGCCCCGTCAAAGGCGCCCAGCCCCTGCGCCAAAAGCGCCAGAAGCAGCCCGGTGAGCACATCGCCGCTGCCGCCCCGCGAAAGAGCGCTGGAGCCGCTTAGGTTCACCGCTTTTCGCCCATCCGGCGAAGCCACCACGCTTGAGGCCCCCTTCAGCAGCACGGTCGCGCCGAATTCCCGTGAAAGCGCCTCCGCGTCCGCGAGGGGGTGGCCAAGCTCGCGCCCCAAAAGCCGCCTCGCCTCGCCGGGATGCGGCGTAAGGAGGGTTTCCGCCCCGCGCAGGCCGAATTCCCTCGCATGCGCGGCCAAAAGGTTGAGCCCGTCGGCATCGATCAGCAGCGGCAGCGGCGCCTCCCAAAGCGCCCGCAGCGCGCTGAAGGCGAAGGGCGACCTTCCAAGGCCGGGGCCGATCGCAGCCGCGCTCTTGCCCTCGGCAGCGGCTCGAATCGCAGCGGATGGATCCTCTTCCGCGCTCAGCGGCAGGGTAAGCGCCCCCGGCGCGCCGCTTTGCAGGATGGGCACCACGTTTTTTTCGTCGGCAGCGCAGCTCAGCAGCCCAATCCCTCCGGAAAGCGCGGCGCTCGCGCTCAAGAGCGCCGCCCCGGCCATGCCCTTGCTGCCGGCGACCAGCAGCCCATGGCCAAACAGTCCCTTGTGGCCGTTGCGCGGCCTTTTGGGCAGCAGGGCGGCCGCTTCCTCATCGTTTAAAATCGAAAGAAAGCCCTCTTTTGCCGCAGGCCCTGGCAGGCCGATGGCCGCGGCAAGCGCCCGGCCGCTCAGTTCCCGTCCCGGGAAAAAACAATGCCCGAGCTTCAAAAAGCCAAAGCTCAGCGTTTCATCCGCCTGCACCGCGCTTCCTGGCGCAAGGCCGGTTGCGCCGTCCACGCCCGAGGGGATGTCTACAGCCAAGACGAAGCTCCCCAGCCGCCCATAGCCGTTGATTCGCTCGATCGCTTCGCCCAGCACCCCCTGCGGCGCGCGCGACAGCCCAGTGCCAAACACCGCGTCCACCACGATCTCCGGCCGCCTCTCGGGCCAGGGCGCATCGAGCAAAACCCCTAAATTTCTTAATATTTCCGCGTTTTTTCGCGCGTCGCCCTTGAGGCTTTCGGGAGGAACCAGCAGCCGAACCGAAACCCGCAGGCCGTCCAGGTGCAAAAGCCGCGCCAGCGCCAGCCCGTCGCCGCCGTTGTTCCCCGGCCCGCAAACGGCAAAGACCTCCCGCGCGCCCCTTTCCTTCAGCCGCGCCGCCAGGGCCAGCGCCGCGCGCTCCATCAGCAGCAGGCCGCCGATCCCGATCTCCTCGATGGCGCGGCGCTCCTCCTCCCGCATCTGCGCGGGCGTCAGGGCGTATGGCATCTAAACTCCCCCTTCGCAGCCTTTTTTCCCAACCTTTTTTCGCATCCTTTTCTTGATTACTCGAGCACCGCGACCCCCATCGCCAGCCCGCCGTCATGGGCGATGCTGACCTCGATCCGGCTGCCGCCCAGCGCCTTCATCCTCTCTTCCGCGCCGCGGTGCAGAAGGGCGAGGGGTTTGCCCAGCCCATCGTGGCCAATCTCGATGTCGATGGGCCCAAAGCCGCGGAAGCCCGTGCCCAGCGCCTTGGCGCAGGCCTCCTTGGCGGCCCAAAGCCCGGCCGCGCTCTGCGCCCCCTGCGTCTTTTCGCGCAAAAAGGCCAGTTCGCCCTCGGTAAAGACGCGCTCCAGGAAGTGCTCCTTCCCCAGCAGCCTCTCGAAGCGCTCCACGCGCGAAAGATCACAGCCCACGGCGATCATTCTGCGCCCTCCATCTCCTCCTCGCGGCTCACCGCGTTCACCACCGCGCGGGCAACGACCTCCACCGCGCAGGCGTGCAGGGCCATGGGGTGGCAGATCTTGCTCCCGGTCGAAAGCGCGAAGATCGTATCGCCGTCGCTCACCGTATGCACCGGCAAAATCGAGCGCGCAAGCCCGTCGTGCGCGACGGCAGCCAAGCGGTTGGCCTGCGCCTTGGTCAGCGCCACGTCGGTCGCGATCACGCCGATGGTCGTGTTCTGCCCCGGAATCTCGTTGGCCTCCCCGGCTGCGATCAGGGCGTCAAAGGCCTTCACCGGCCGGCCGCCGAGGGTGCCGCAGGCGATAAGCTCCCCCGTGTTTGGGTCAACCACGTCGCCCGCCGCATTCACCACCATCATCGCGGCGATGGTGCCGCCGCCCGGCAGGCGCATCGATGCCATGCCAAGCCCGCCCTTTGCCCTGGTCGTGCCCGGCACCAGCTTGCCAACCGTCGCGCCCTTGCCGGCGCCCACGGAGCCCTGCGCCGGGCTCACGCCGGCCCTCACCGCAGCCTCGTAGCCCATGCGGGCGCTTGGGCGTATGCCGGGCTCGCCTTCGCCAAGGTCGAAGATCACCGCCGCGCAGACGATCGGCACCTTGAACGCACCAGCCTCAAAGCCGATGCCGCGCTCCTCGAGCGCCGTCATCACGCCGCCCGCCGCGTCTAGCCCAAAGGCGCTGCCGCCGCAGAGCGCGATGCCGTGTATTTTCTCGACCGTGTTCTCGCTCTTTAAAAGGTCGGTCTCGCGCGTGCCGGGGGCAGCGCCGCGCACGTCCACGCCGGCCACGGCCCCGCTTAAGGCCAGCAGCGCGGTCACGCCGGTCATGCCGCGCTCGTCCTGCGCATGGCCCACCAAGATGTTGGGCACGTCGCAGAGATTGCCCTTATACATAGCCCATAACCCCCCTTATCGAAACATCGGCGGCCCGCAGCGCGACCCGCAGCCCACCCTCTTCCTCCACGATGAGCTCGCCTCCCTCGCCGATGTCCACCGCGAGGCCGCTCGCCTCCTGCCCGCCCGTGGCCGTCACAAAGCGCCCAAGCGTCAGGCAAAGCGCCTTATAGTCCTCCATCATCGCGTAA
>JAITTC010000237.1 GCA_031287285.1 Christensenellaceae bacterium | reverse complement strand
CGAACTATGGCGGCGTCTACCGCGGCTGGGTTTCGCTGCGCACGGCGGCCGCGCTTTCGCTTAACATTCCGGCCGTGCAGGTGCTTGAGATGATCGGGGTAAACTCAGGGCTCGATTCCATGCGCGCCTTCGGCCTGGAGCCGGACGCAAGCGACAAGGGCCTGTCTTTGGCCGTGGGTTCGCTCACGAAGGGCCTTAGCCCCCTGCAGCTCTGCAACGCTTACGCGGCCCTTGGCGATAACGGCAGCTACCGCAAGGCGCACTTCGTCAACGCGATCTATGGGCCCGACGGCAAGCTTCTCTATTTGTATTCCCCGCCGCTGCCCTCTCAGGCCGTAGATCCCGCCGCCGCCTATGTGACCACGAGCCTGCTGCAGTCGGCGGCAGCCTGGGGCACCGCCTCGCAGCTCAGCGCGCTGCAGATCCCCATAGCCGCCAAGACGGGCACCGTCGATTACGGCAACGGCTTAAACCGCGATGCCTGGTGTGCCGCTTACACCCCGGAAATCGCCGTGACGGTCTGGATGGGCTTTGACAAGACCGACGCGCAGCATGCCCTGCCCAAAACCGTCACCGGCGGCAGCCTGCCAACGGCGCTCGTGCGGGAAATCTTCGCGCTTTACCCAAACGGCGGCGCGGACTTTTACCAGCCAGCGAATATTATTTGGCAAAACCTCGCAACTCCCTGGGAAGATGCGCGGTATGAGGTCTTCATCGGCGGCACCCAGCCGGATCAACGCCGCTGGGCCACCCCCACCCCCGAGCCGACCCCCGAACCCACGCCGGAAGGCACGCTCAAGCCCTTCCCCCTGCCGTCCGAGGACCTTTGGCCCTTCGGCGAAAACCCAGCAGGGAGCCAGGAGCCGGACGCAGAGCCTCAATCCACCGAAAAACCCGGCGATTTCCCCTTCCCCTTCCCTTTTTTTGACTGGTTTTAAGGCAAATTCCCGTTTTTTGCCCCGGGAAATCTTCCGGGGCCTTCTTTTATCGTTTTCTTTGCCTTCTTCCCCATTTTAGGCTTGACAGCGGGATTCCGCTCGTCTATACTCCAATCAAATAGTTAGTCTAACTAATTAATTTCGAGGGAGGCGAGCGAGCCGTGCTGGATGAACTGGGCTTGCAGCTCTCGAAGTCCTTAGGCGAAATCTACGGCTCCATCCGTCGGGTTGAAGATAAGATGCTGCGAAGCTCCGTCCTCAACATCACCCTCTCGGAGCTCGACTTTTTGGATGTGATCGGCGGCTATGGCGAGAAGGGCTGCTCCATCGGCGAGATCGCAAAGGGTGGCAAGGTCACGATGCCAACCGTCACCGTGGCCATTAAAAAGCTTGAATCCAAGGGTTTTGTAGAAAAAATACGCTCGGATGAAGACGGCCGCAGGGTGCGCGTCATCCTCACGCGCATGGGGCGCAAGACCTACGCCGCGCATCGCTATTTTCACGAGAGGATGGTGCGGGCCCTGCTCCAGGAAGTGAGCGAGGATCTTCGCCCCACGGTGCTTTCCGCCCTGCAGAACCTCAGCGTTTTTTTAAGAAAGATTGGTGACGCGCCTTGAAAATCCTTGCAGTTGGAAGCGCCATGCCGCAAAGGCGGGTGCGCAACGAGGAACTCGCGACCTTTTTAGATACTTCAGACGAATGGATTCGCACGCGCACGGGCATCGAGGAGCGCCGCGTCCTAAGCGGCGACGAAAAGCTCGAAGATCTGGCCTTTCAGGCCGCGCAAACCGCCCTTTCGCGCGCGAAGCTGCAGGCCCGGGAGCTTGACTATATCCTCTGCTCCAACGTGGTTTCCGAGCACATCACGCCGGGCCTTGGCACAATCGTGCAGGGCCTGCTTGGCGCAAGCTGCCCAAGCCTCGACCTAAACGCAGCCTGCGCGGGCTTCATCTATGCCCTGCAGGTCGCGCAGGGCCTGCTCAAATCGGGATCAAAGACCATCCTTATTCTCTGCGCCGAAATGAACAGCCGCCTTTGCGACTGGACCGACAGGCGAAGCTGCGTCCTCTTTGGCGACGGCGCGGCCGCGGCCATCGTCACATCAGGCGGCGAGGACTTCCTCTTTCAAATGACGACCCAATCGAATTCCTCGGTGCTTTATGCCAAGAACCAGCCCGGCAACAGCCCCTTTCAAAACCCGTGGCAGGCCGAATACCTCACCATGAACGGTCAGGAAGTTTATAAATTCGCGGTGGCCGCGGCCTGCAAGGGCATCCGCTCGCTGTTGGAGCTTGCTGGGCTGCAGACCCAAAGCATTCGCTACTTCCTCATTCACCAGGCGAATCTTCGCATCATTCAGTCCGTGCGCGAAAAGCTCGGGCTTGACCCTTCTCTCTTCCCCACCAATATTCAGCGCTACGGCAACACATCCTCGGTTTCAATCCCCCTTCTTCTTGAGGAGCTCTTCCAAAGCGGCGAGCTCAAACCCGGCGATCAGCTGGTCTTCAGCGCCTTCGGCGCGGGCTTGCAAACGGGCTGCTGCCTGCTTTCGCTCGCCTGATGCCTTTTGGCATATCACCCTTCAAACCAACTCTTTTTCTTAAGGAGGAAACTCAGATGACGATGATCAAAGTGGCAGCAATCCTGGCGGAG
>JAITTC010000120.1 GCA_031287285.1 Christensenellaceae bacterium | reverse complement strand
GAGTTTCTCGAATTCGGTTTCTGCTTCCTCACGCCTTACGTGGCCCTCCACATCTCTGGTGCAGCGGCCGCAGCTGGGGCAGGAAACGATGTTGAGCCTGTCCTTCAAAAGGCCAAGCGCGCGAAGGATATGGAGGCCTGCCTCGGGTTCCGGCAGAGGCGAGCCCGAAAGCGAAACGCGGATGGTGTCTCCAATGCCATCGAGCAGCAGGGCGCCGATGCCGATGGCGGATTTGACGTTGCCCATGCCCTGAACCCCGGCCTCGGTGACGCCGAGGTGCTGCGGGTAGGAAGAAACCTTGGCCAAAGCGCGGCAGCTTTCTACCGTGAGCGGCACGCTGGAGGCCTTGAGCGAAAGAACAATGTCAAAAAAGCCCAGGCGCTCCAGGATGGCGACATGGCGCAGCGCGGCTTCGACCATGGCCCTGGGCGTCAGGCCGAAGCGGTCCAGCAAGTCGCGCGGCAGGGAGCCTGAGTTGACCCCGATGCGAATGGGCACCAAATGCGCCTTGGCGCAGGCCACAACCCGCTCCACATCGGTCCTTTTTTCGATATTGCCCGGGTTTAAACGCAGCTTGTGCACCCCGTTTTCGATGGATGCGATGGCAAGCTCCGGGTCAAAGTGGATATCGGCCACCAGGGGAACGGGGCTTTGGTCCACGAGCGTGCGCAGAGCCCTCGCGCAGGCCTGATCATAGACGGAAACGCGCACCAGCGCGGCACCTCTAGCGGCAAGTTCGCGGATCTGGCCAAGGGTCGCGTCTGCATCGCGGGTATCGGTGTTGGTCATGGACTGCACGAGGACCTGCGCCCCTCCGCCTAGGCGCAGGCCGCCAATCAAAATGCCCCGGGTTTCGCGGCGCGTCACGAAACCACCCCGAACAGGCGCAGAATGTCGCGCCCCGAGATCAGCAGCATCAGCCCCAGAAGAGCGAACAACGCGATCATGTTCATCGCGCCCTCGAACTTGCGGGGGAGGTGCTTGCCGGTGACGATCTCGACGATCTGAAAGACCGCGCGACCGCCGTCGAGCGCGGGCAGGGGGAGTAGGTTCATGAGCCCAAGATTCAGGCTGATGAGCAGCGTCAGCCTCAGCAAGGAATCCAGCCCGTTCAAGAAGGATTGGGCAAAGCTCTCTTGCGCGACCGTGGTGATGGTGCCGATAATGCCCACCGGCCCGGCCACGTCTGAAAGGCCTTCTCCGCGCGTGAACAGCCTGCCCAGCAGGCCGACCATTTCCTTGAGCATCAGGCCGCAGAGCTGCAGGGAGTTGCCCACGGCAGCAAAAAAGGGCAGGCGCTGGCGTTCATAGCCAAAGCTTACGCCCATGCGATAGACGCCGGGCTCGATCTCCTGCTTTTGCACCGAAAGCTCGAATTCCGCGCCTTCACGCTCAAGAAGGAGCGAAATCGGATCGCCGCTGTTTGACGGCAGGCTGCTCAGGATGAACTCGGCATCGCCGCGCTGGCCGTTTACGCCCAGGACTCGATCGCCGACTTCGATGCCGGCCACGGCCGCGGGCGAAGCCTCGCCAACCTCGGTGATGCGATTGGAAAGCCGCATTTCCCCCAAAGCCGCAAGGATTACGATCGCGAGCAAAACCGCCAGCACGAAATTCATGAAGGGGCCGGAAAGCGTCATCAAAAGGCGCTTCCAGGCGGGCTGCAGG
The DNA here is from genome assembly GCA_031287285.1 of Christensenellaceae bacterium. Classification (GTDB taxonomy): domain Bacteria; phylum Bacillota; class Clostridia; order Christensenellales; family UBA1750; genus JAITGM01. The sequence goes on along the minus strand of JAITTC010000120.1, from coordinate 2,148 downwards.
TTGATGGAATCGCCGCTTTCATCGCCATCGTCTTCCCCGGCAAAGGCGCAGTAGCCGCCGATTGGGAAGGCCCTCACCGAGTAGAGGATGCTGTTTTTCTCGCGGCTCCAGAATTTAGGGCCCATGCCGACCGAGAACTCGAGCACCTTCAGGCCAAGCTTGCGGCCGGCGAAATAATGGCCAAACTCATGCGCGGTGATGCAGACCTCGAAGATGAGCAGGCCCAAAAGGACGTATAAGATGTTTTGCAGGATGTTCATGGCTTCTCCTATCGATGAATTTTGAAGCGGCGGCACCAGCGCGCTCTGAAATTAAGCTCATTATCTTCATTTACGCGGCCGCGGGCAAGGCCGTATCTGTAAACATTCAATGAATAACCCTCCCCTGGCGAAACCGTGCCCTCTCGCTGCCTCTGAAGCGCCCCTCAGGCCCCTTTTTGAAGAAGCGCTTGCCGCTGGATTGCTTTGTCGCTTACGCTCCTCGCAACGACGGGGAAATGACGATGGCGGCTGGCCTTACCATGCCCCTTCTCTCGCCGCATACGCGGCCTTTCAGGCTTCGGACTGGCCCTACCGTGCCGCCATGTCGCCGCATGCGCGGCTTTTTTTCCATAAACTTCCTCTTCTTCGTCATTGCGAGTGGCAACGAAGATATCCAGCGTCCCCCTTTTTGCTGACGTCTTTACGCATGCCTGGCTGGATTGCTTTGTCGCTTACGCTCCTCGCAACGACGGGGAAATGACGATGACGGCGGCTGGCCTTACCATGCCCCTCCTCTCGCCGCATACGCGGCCTTTCAGGCTTCGGACTGGCCCTACCGTGCCGCCATGTCGCCGCATGCGCGGCCTTTTTCCATAAACTTCCTCTTCTTCGTCATTGCGAGTGGCAACGAAGCAATCCAGCGTCCTGCTTTTTGATGAAGTCTTTGCGCATGCCTGGCTGGATTGCTTTCGCTTACGCTCCTCGCAACGACGGGGAAATGACGATGACGGCTGGCCTTACCATGCCCCTTCTCTCGCCGCATGCGCGGCCTTTTTGCATAAACTTTCCCCTTCTTCGTCATTGCGAGTGGCAACGAAGTAATCCAGCGTCCCCCTTTTTGAAGAAGCGCTCGCGTATTGCTGCTGGATTGCTTTGTCGCTTGCGCTCCTCGCAACGACGAAGAGAGGAGGGGTGAGAAGAGCCAGCCTTGGGCGAGGCGCCTTTCTTCGCATTCGGAGGGGCGAGCGAATCCTCGGCAGGGCGATGCCCCCTCCGGGTTTCGTTGCGTGCGAAGAACTCATCGGGCAGTCCTTGCCGCTTGGCTGGCTTCCGAGCCCCTCCCGGGCGTTGTCCTCCCGTTTTCGGCCCGAAACCGCTACGGCAAGATAAATCCCGCCCGAAGGCGACGGTTTCGTAGGGGAATGCCAACCCAGAGCGTTTCGCGGGCAAAAACAACCCGCAAGCTGCCCCAGAGGGGGCGCGGGGGAGTTGTCGCATAGATATATCCGCAACGGAGTTGCAAGTTGTTGCTATACCGCATTACTGCGCCGCCATTCGGCTCGCCCTGCCGTTACGCTGTGGCGATTGCTTGCTTTGCGGTTTTCGTGGCGGGGTTGCTCTCGATATACTCCGTTATGCGCTCGTATTGGTCGGCGAAGTTAAAGTCTACTCTTACAACGCCGTTTTCGTGTACCCATATCATGCTCACAAGCTCTACGATTAACCCGCGTGTGAGGGTTTTTACGTTCTTGTACTTCAAAAACTCCGCAAAATATGGGTTGTCAAGCCCTATCCCTTGTGACGTTGCGTCAACTTCCTGCTCCAACTTTGCGATTCGCTCACGCAATTGCGCCGATTGCTCCGTCAGTTTCCCCTTTAAGCGGCGATAGTCTTCCTGCGTGATTTCTTCGCTTTTCCAGTCCAGATAAAGCCCATCGGCGGCATTGTTGCTCTGCGCAAGCTGCTTTTTCGCCGTTTCCAAAAGGGTTTGAAGCCTTGCGGACTCTCTTCTCACCGTCGGTGAAGTATTGATTCGCTCCACTTCCCTTTTCAAACTCTTTGCTAGCTCAATCTGTGCCTGAATCGCCCGAAGAATCGCATTTTTCAGCCTATCCTCACGAATGGAGTGACAGCTACAAACTCGTTTAGATACATGCGACGAACAGGT
>JAITTC010000173.1 GCA_031287285.1 Christensenellaceae bacterium | reverse complement strand
ACATTGGCGTTAGGGTGGAAGTGCGCAACGAAGTGATGGAAGACGTGAACAACGTGCTGTATGAGTCCAAGCTCATCGGCTACCCAAAGCCCTTCGAAAACAAGGTGCGCACCTTCTGCCAAAACCCCGGCGGCTTCGTCAGCCAAGAGAATTACGAAGGCGACCTCGCCGTGGTCAACGGCCACTCCTACAAGAACCAAAAAACCGATAATACCAACCTAGCCATCCTCTGCTCGCACCACTTCCAGGCCCCTTTTGACGACCCGATCACCTTTGCGCAAAAGGTCGCGCAGCTAACGAACCTGCTCGGCGCCGGCAAGATCCTGGTGCAGCGCTATGGGGATATCCTCTCGGGCCGCAGAAGCTGGCCAGACGACCTTGCGCGCACCAACGTGCGTCCTTCGATGCCGGACGCCGTGCCCGGCGATATCGGCTCCGCCCTGCCTTACCGCACGCTGACCAACATCCTCGCCTTCATCCGCGCGGTGGATACCATCGTGCCGGGCTTTGCCGGGGAAGAAACCCTGCTCTACGCCCCCGAGGTCAAGTTCTATTCAAACCGCGTGCTGCTGGATGCCGAGCTGAACAGCTCGATGCCGGGCCTGTATTGCCTTGGCGACTCCAGCGGCTGGACGCGCGGGCTCATGATGGCCTCTGCCATGGGGGTGCGCCTAGGCCAAAAGCTTGCTGAAATCGGCAAAAGCCCTTGAATTTACCCGGTCAATGGTGTATGTTGAAGAAAGATTGCTTCCCCGCATGTGGGGAAGCCACACAAAAAGACGTGGGAGGACTGACAGATGCTGAAAGCAGCCGTTTTGCAGAGAGTGACCGACGCCCAGAAGGAAATGCTCCAAAAAGAAAACCCGACCGTCGAGTTCGTGTTCCAGCCGGAACTGACCGAAGAAAACATCGGCGAATTCGACGCCATCCTGGGCAACACCAAGCCCGCTCTTTTAAAGCACGCAAAGAAGCTTAAGTTTATCCAGCTGGGCAGTGCCGGCGTGGATGGCTACACCGCAGAAGGCGTCTTTGGCAACCCCGATACCATCTTGTGCAACGCTTCCGGCGCCTACGGCCTGGCCATTTCTGAATGCCTCGTGGCCATGCACCTGGCCGTGCAGAAGCACCTGCATTTTTACCGCGATAATATGAAGGCTCACGCCTGGAAGGATCACGGCATGGTGCAGTCCGTCATGGATTCGACCGTCTTGGTCGTGGGCACGGGCGACATCGGCAACCAGTACGCGCGCCGCGTCAAGGCCATGGGCGCGAAGCTCTACGGCGTGCGCCGCACCGGCGAGCAGATGCCGGAGCTTTACGAAAAGGTCTACACCGTCGAGCAGATCGACGAGATTCTGCCCCAGGCGGACGCCGTGGCCCTTTGCCTCCCCGGCACCGAAAAGACCCGCGGTCTGTTCTCAAAAGAAAGGCTCCATAAGATGAAGAAGGGCGCGATCCTGCTCAATATCGGGCGCGGCTCCGCCATCGATTCCGAAGGCCTTTACGATGTGCTCACGAGCGGCCATCTGCTGGGCGCCGCCATCGACGTGACCGACCCAGAGCCTCTGCCCGCCGAATCCCCGCTTTGGGACGTCGAAAACCTGCTCATCACCCCGCATGTGACCGGCGGCGGCCATCTGCTGGCCACCACCGAATCCATCGTGCGCATCGGCTGCGAGAATCTCAAGCTCGTTGTGGCAGGCAAGCGCCCGCCGCGCGTGGTGAACCTCAAGGAAGGCTATTAAGCCCGAAAGAACAGCAAAAAAACGAGCCTCCGGCACCCTGTCGGAGGCTCGTTTTTTGGGCTGAAATGATTAGCTGCTCTTCCGCTTGCCGCGCAAGCGGCACTCGCCCAGCAGGGCGAAGAGCAAATAGCCAAGCTGCAGGCCCATGAGCCGGCTCAGATTTGTTTGCAGCCCAAAAGGCCAGATCGGCGAGAACCCGACGCTTGCGGCGGCCGGCCATAGCGCAAGAATCAGCGCAAGCAGCCGAACGAGCAGGCGCCTTTGCGGCGGAACCCGCGCGGCCAGCAAGGCATCAGCATAAAACCACAGCCCCAAAAGCCCATACCCTGCAAGGGGAATGCCCGCCAAAAACCAAAGACCGATCGGCCAATCGGGCGCGGGGGTGAAAAAGCGCTCGATCAGGAACAGCAAGGCGGGAAACACCAGCTGATAGGCGATATAACCCACCGAGAACCAGCGCCCTTTTCGGGCTTGCTCTTTTGCTTCCATAGCCATACTCCCTCCCAACGATCGCGCCGCGCCGCACCGAAGAGGAGCTCTGCGCCATACGGGCTTATGCTGCTTGCGGATGGTTCCGCAAAAGGCGGAGCCGTTTCGGCGAAGGCCAGGCTTATGCGCATCATGTCCGCCATGGCCGCGATAAGCGGTTTTTCTTCCTTGCTTTTCCTCGGCTTTTTATGCTGTAACATATCGCCATTACACCCTTATTTTTCTTTTTATCAACAAGATCAGCCCAAAACGCTCTGCCCTTTCAAAAAGAGCCAATCGCTTTGCTTTGCAAAAAAAAGGCCTGTAAAATCAGGCCTTTTTATGGGCTTTGGCCGCCTTATCCGCCTGGCTGCCGGCCCGGCTCGGCAATGCCCGCCTGCGAGGGGCGGGCTCCCCCGGGCAGCTGGCGGAAATTCAGGATGTTCCCATCCGGGTCCCTGAACTGAAAGGAGCGTGCCCCCCAGGGATGGGTCGTGGGCGCGTTGAGCGTTTCAACGCCCAGGGCCAAAAGCCGGTCGTATTCGGCGCCCGCATCGCTCACGTCAAAGCCGATCACGATATTGCTGGCGCTTTGGCCCGAAAGATAGAAAAATGCGGGGTTTTCTTTCGCGATTAAGGCCGAATCGAAGGCGAAGCCCATCCCTTCCAAGGCCAAGGCGGAATGCATCTCGTCGCCCTCGGCCATTTCGCCAAAAACGCGCTCATAAAAGGCGCGCAGGCGCAAAACATCCCCGGTGATCAGGGCAATGTCCCCAAAGCGAATCGCCATGAACCCTTCCCCTCCTTAAACTGCGCGAGATTGCGCGATGAAAAAGGGCCGCGTTCGCGGCCCTTCCCTTTATTTGCCCAGCTGGCGGTTCAGTTCCGCAATGCCTGCCTGCGCGTTACGCACATCGTCTTCGCCCCTCATGCCGGTGAAGCCAAAGATCAGCGAAAGGCCGCAGCTTTCATAGGGCACGGCGCCCTGCCACTTGGCTTCGTCTGCTTCGAGCTCCTCTTCCGGGGCGCCGCTTGGCTTGCCCGTGCGCTCTACGTACTTGAACTTGCCCAGCAGCGTCTTGTCGCTGTCTCCAAGCTTTTTCACGAAGGGCAGGGTATACACCACATCGATTCCGTCGCCCTGGGGGCTGTGAATCTTCACGCCGCCGAGACCTCCGCGGGTTTTGCCCTTGTAGGGCTCCTCCTGGCTGAAGATTTGCTCGGCGCTTTCGATGATGGCGGCGGTCACTTTGAACCAATCGACTTTTTCAAACATCGTCTTTCGCTCCTTTTCGTTCTTTTTCGTGTTTCTCCGCGCGCGGGGTCTTTTCCTCTTTTTAGTAGGCCTTCGCGAAGTAGATCACGGTTTTGGCGGGCCTTCCGCAGTGCACGCAAACCTCGCCAAGGCCTGCCTTCGCGGCCTCCTGGTCAAAGGGCATGTTGCGCGTGGTCGCGGAGCTTTCTTGCTTTACCGCGTCCTCACAGGCGCGATCGCCGCACCACATGGCCTTCACCAAGCCGTTCTGCACGCCCGCATTCAGCTCCTCCATGGTGCTTGCCAGGGTGACATGGCCTTCCCTAAAGGCCAGCGCCTTTTGGTAAAGCCCGTCGTGAATGCCCTGCAAAATGCCCTCGACCTCTTCTTCGAGCCCTTCGAGCCTTAGGCTGAACTTCTCCATCGTGTCGCGCCGCATCAGCATCGCCTCGCCCTTTTCGAGGTCGCGGGGGCCGATCTCCACGCGCAGCGGCACGCCCTTCATTTCCCACTCGTTAAACTTCCAGCCGGCGCTCTGGGTGTCGCGGTCGTCGACATGGGCGCGGAAGCCCTTAGCGAGGAGCTTTTGCTTGAGCGCATGGCAGGCGTCGAGCACGCCCTCTTTATGCTGGGCGATGGGCAGAATAACCACCTGCACCGGCGCGATCTTCGGGGGCAGAACCAGGCCGCGATCGTCTCCATGCACCATAATGACCCCGCCGATCATGCGGGTGGAGGTGCCCCAGGAGGTTTCTGAAACGTACTTGCGCGTGCCGTCCTTATCGAGAAACTGAATATCGAAGGCCTTTGAGAAGTTATCGCCAAAGTTGTGCGAGGTGCCTGCCTGCAGGGCCTTGCCGTCCTGCATCATGGCCTCCATCGAGTAGGTGGCCCTGGCGCCCGCGAATTTTTCCTTTTCGCTCTTCTGGCCCACGAAGACGGGGATGGCCAGCACCTTTTCTGAAAAGTCGCGGTAGACGTTCAGCATCCGGATGGTCTCTTCCTCGGCTTCCTCCGGCGTGGCATGAATGGTGTGGCCCTCTTGCCAAAGGAATTCCGAGGTGCGCAGAAAAGGCCTCGTGCTCTTTTCCCAGCGCACGACCGAGCACCACTGGTTATAGAGCATGGGCAGATCCCGCCAGGACTGCACCCACTTGGAGTACATCGCGCAGAACATGGTCTCAGAGGTCGGGCGAATGGCCAGGCGCTCGGGCAGCTCCTCGCTGCCGCCCGCGGTAACCCAGGCAACCTCGGGCGCGAAGCCCTCGACATGCTCCGCTTCCTTTAAGAGCAGCGATTCCGGAATGAACATGGGCATGTAGACGTTTTCGTGCCCTGTCGCCTTAAAGCGCGAGTCCATTTCCTTCTGCATCAGCTCCCAGATGCCGTAGCCGTAGGGCTTGATCACCATGCAGCCGCGCACGGGGGCGTAGTCCACCAAATCGGTCTTGAGGATCACGTCGGTGTACCACTGCGAGATGTCGTCTTCCCGCCGCGTGATCTCGGTTACGAATTCCTTTTCGTTCTTCTTGGCCAAGGCAAATCCCTCCTTTTTGGTGTTCTTGGGGCTTAAAGCCAAAAAGCTCGCCCCAAAACAGCGTTTTGGGGCGAGCATGCTCGCGGTACCACCCAAATTCCGCCTTCTTCACCCGCAAAAGCCGGTGAAAGGCGATCTCTGCGGCCTGTTTTGCTGTAACGCGCCCTGTTTTGGCCTTTGGGGCGCGGCGGCTTTCGCGCGCTGCCTGCTGGGGATGGGCGGCGAAATTTGAACTTCCCTCAGCGCGGCTTTCAGCCGGTGGCGCACGCTCTCTGTTTGGGAAGGGCCCTTCGCCTTTGGCCCCGTCGTCGGCGATTTATGGCCTAGTATATGCGAGCTTCCCTAAAAATGCAAGGGGGCGTCAAAAAAGTTTACCAGCCCGCAGACGCCCGCAAAAGGGCAAGAGATCGCCTCCTAACCCATGCAGGCGCGGCATCAAAAGAACCTTTTTATGAAAATGCCTTTGTCGGGCAAGCCTTTGCGCACTCCCCGCACAGAATGCACTCGGTGGCGTTCCTGCGGCTGCGAGCCGGGTTAGACGCTTCCACATTCATCGGGCAAACGCGCTCGCATTTGCCGCAATGAACGCATCGATCCGGCTTTGCCTTGAAGCGCACGAGCGAAAAGTAGCTCATCGGCTTCAAGAATACCGTAATCGGGCAGATATATTTGCAAAAGGCGCGGTTATCCTTGAGCGCGAACGCCATCGCGATTCCCACGGCGTAATACAAGGCGTTCCCGATGATAAAACTTAGCCACATAATGCCTTCAAGGTCGTGCGCCCCGAGCAGGAACAAGGCCAGCACAAACCCGAGCGAGAGCGCAAACATCGCGTAGCGTGCCGCGCCAAGCCCCGGCTTGCGCGGGTTTCGGGGGATTTTATACGGCAAAAAGTCCAAGACCGCGGCCGTCCAGCAGGCCCAGCCGCACCAGCCGCGGCCGAACAGGAAAGGCCCCGCTATTTTCGCCACGAGGTAATGGATCACGGCGGCCTGGAACAGCCCGCTGAATAGATAGTACCAAAATCCCTCCAGCTGCATATTCTCGCGCCCGAACAGGCCGAGCCAGGCGAGCATATACAGCCCCACGCCGAGCTGCACCACACGGCGGGCATATTGGCTTTTGCGAATCATCAGCAGCAAGCCTAGGCTCAAAAACACGCCGATGTAGCCGAAGTTCATCAGGTAAAATAACTTGCCCGTCGCTCGCCACAGCGCAAGCCCGATGGCGGCAAACAGCGCAAGCGCAAAAACCGGCCGTAGTTTCCCTTTCATTTCCTTCCTCCTTTTGCCATCCTCGCGGGGTACCATTTTTGAAACCAAGCGGTGAATATCCCGAGCAGCGGCGCCGGGATATTGCTCGCGATCATCACGATCCATATGGGCACGGCATACGATTTGCACGCGATCAGCCCGATAGCCATCAGCAGATACTCCCCGGCCCAGCAAGCCGTGAGTATGCGGTTCGTGCGCGTAAATATCGGGTTTTTCAGCATCTTCTCGCCGCCGTAGCCCGCCGCCGAAAAATAGCAGGTCAGCGGGACTTTAAGGAATACGGTCACGCCCCAAAACAGGGCCATCATCAGCTCAAGCCCCGCGATAAACCAGTGGTTTGCGCCGCTGATTAAAAACGCCGCGCCCATTGCCGCGGCCGCTATATTCGCGCCGCCGATGTATTTGGCCCGTTTGGCGAAGCTCGACGGCGCAGCGGGCGCTTCGGCTTTGCCCGCGCCAAACAAATCGTCCCATTTCAGCATCAGCGTAAAATCGCCGGTTACCCGGTATTTTCCCTCCGCAAGCGCGGCGCTGCCCTCTATTTCGCCCGCCGCGATGGCTGCCCACAGCGTATACGGCGTTTCAATGACGGTGCCAGGCGCCGTGAAATGGTCGGTGCGGAGGCTTGAGCCGTCCTTTGCCAGTGCGATTTGATAGGCCTTGCCGATGTCGGTATAGCGGATTTCAAAGACGCGGTCTTTATCGTAGTTTGCCTTGTTATACAGCGCCGCCATCTGCCGCGTGAATGCCAGGGTTTCGTCGGTTTTGGCGCCGGGTTCGGGGCTTTCTATGCCCCAGCTTGCATCCGCCATCCTTTCAAATACGTCCTTTGGGTACAGCGTGGTGTTCAGCGCGGCGCGCGTCGCCGCAGGTATTCCGCCGCGCAGATATTCCGCGCCCGCTTGCCGAACGGTTTCGAGATACTCCTCCACGCGCTTTTTTAGTTCGGTGATGCCAAACAGTTCCCCCTGCCCGCAGTAAATACGCTCAAACTCACCGTAACACCGCCCAAACATCGCGTCAACAGCCGCGTAATTCCCTTCTGCGGTGTAAAATCCGCAGGTCGATAGGACGATATGGCGCTGCCGCGCGTGATCGCAGCGCGCCGGGTGGCCTCCGCCCTCCTGCCCGGTCATAAACGGCAGGCTCAGCGGCAGCTGGCGGTCGATCAGGTTCTTCAGCCCGCCGGGAACCGAGAAGTAGTATAGCGGAAAGCACCAGATGATGATGTCAGCCGCCGTAATTCTTTCGAGAATTCCCATCATATCATCGTTTATGACGCACTTTCCCGGCGTTTTGTTCCAGCAGGCAAAGCAACCTATACACGGCTTAATATTCGACTTCACCACGGTTACAATGTCCGCGTTCGCCCAGCCCGCGCCCTCTAAAAAAGCGCGGGTTAGCTTCATAGAGTTGCTGCTTTCGCCCTTCGGCGAGCCGTTGATGACAAGAACCCTCATCCTTCGCCCTCCAGCATGGCAATCGCCTTTTCTGCCCATTCAATCTCGGCGCGATAGTAGCTCTCGCCAAAAGACGAGGCAATCTTCCAATATCTTGTGCGTTCCTCGCTGTTGATCATCGCGCCGTAGGCCTTGATGGCGCCGGATGCGTCGTCCAGGCTCGCGAGTGCGGTCAAGCACGCATCGCGAAAGGCGGCGAGCAGTTGAACGGCTTGCTCGGCGCTGGTTTCCCCGGCAAAAAACACGCGCATAAGGAACGCGCTCCGAATTCGCATCGCGTCCGCAATGTCGGATTCCGGCGAGGCAAGCCAATTTTGCAGTTCGGCCTTGCCGCTGCAGGTGATGTGATAGACCTTTTTATTCGGCTTTTCATCTTGAATGACTCGCTCGCTCGTCAGCCAGCCGCTGTGCTCCATGGCAGCCAATTCGCGGTAGATTTGGCTCATTTGTCCTTGCCAAAAAAAGCCGAGCGAGGCGTTGAAGGCCTTATCCAGCGCATAGCCCGTCATATCCCCGTAATTCAGCAAGCCGAGCAGACCGTGCTTCAGTGGCATCACATCATCTCCTTATTCTATATTCAACTTATAGAATATAGCACTTCGAATCCCGCTTTTCAATAGGGGAGTGGCAGTTTTTTTATGAGTGCGGTAAAAACGCCCCTTGGCAGGCCGCGGCTTCGTCGCCATTGCGATGGCTTCGCCGCTTCGCTTCTCGCGGATGACGGCCTACGCCGTCCATAGAGTACGCCGCGCCCCTCTCCGTCATTGCGAGCGGCAGCGAAGCAATCCAGCGGCCCCCTTTTTGAAGAAGCCCAGCCTTTGACGCATACCTACTGGATGGCTTCGTCGCTTACGCTCCTCGCAATGACGAAGAAGGGCCCTCGCGCGTTGACTGGATCGCTTCGTCGCTTCGCTCCTTGCAGTGACGGCCTACGCCGCTCATAGAGTACGCCGCGCCCCTCTCCGTCATTGCGTTGCCGCGTCGCTCCGCTCCTCGCAATGACAGGCAACGAAGCAATCCGGCGTCTTCCTTTTCGAAGAAGTGCGGCCTTTAATGCATACCTGCTGGATTGCTTCGTCGCTTCGCTTCTCGCAATGACGAAGCCGAGCCGCATCATCCTCTGCAATGATGGAGCTCAGCAGTTACCCACAGCGCGCGCCGCGCTCCTCTCCGTCATTGCGTTGCCGCGTCGCTCCGCTCCTCGCAATGACAGGCAACGAAATAAT
>JAITTC010000046.1 GCA_031287285.1 Christensenellaceae bacterium | reverse complement strand
AACCATGAGCGAGAGCATCGGCACCGAGGGTGCGGATCTGATCCTGGTGGCCTACGGCACCATGGCAAGAATCTGTGAGCGCGCCACGCGCGACGCGGAAAAGGCAATCGGCGTAAAGGTCGGCCTCGTTCGGCCCATCACGGTTTGGCCCTTCCCAGACGATGCGGTTCGGGCCGCGGCAGCGCAGCCGAGCGTGAAGCGCGTCATCGCGGTCGAGATGTCGACCGGCCAGATGGTGGACGATGTGCGCATCGCGGTCAACGGCGCAAAGCCGGTCAGCTTTTATGGCTCCACAGGCGGCGTCGTGCCCACGGTGCAGAAGATACTGGATCACATCAAAGAAGCGCTGAAGGAGGGGAAATAAGATGGCAGTCGCCTTTAAAAAGTCCTCGATGCTCACCGACGTTCCCACCCACTACTGCCCGGGCTGCACCCATGGCATCATCCACCGCCTGGTGGCGGAGGTCTGCGAGGAGCTCGGCGTCGGGAACAAGAACATCATCGGCGTAGCCCCCGTGGGCTGCGCGGTGTTCGCCTATAATTATTTCAACTGCGATATGATGGAAGCGGCCCACGGCCGCGCCCCTGCGGTGGCTACGGGCATCAAGCGCGCCCACCCGGGCAAAATCGTCTTCACCTACCAGGGCGACGGCGACTTAGCCTCCATCGGCGCGGCCGAAATCGTGCATGCCGCGGCGCGCGGCGAGAAGATCACCACGATTTTCGTCAATAACGCGATCTACGGCATGACCGGCGGGCAAATGGCGCCGACCTCCCTCGTGGGCCAGGTCACCACGACCTCGCCCTACGGCCGCCAGGCGGAAACCGCGGGCTACCCGGTGAAGGTTTCAGAAATGCTCTCGCAGCTCGACGGCCCGGCCTATATCGAGCGCGTTTCCGTGCACAACGTGCCCAGCGTCATCGCCGCAAAGCGGGCCATCAAGAAGGCCTTCGCGGCCCAGCAAGAGGGCCGGGGCTTCTCGCTCGTCGAGGTGCTCTCGACCTGCCCCACCAACTGGGGGCTCACGCCCAAGGAATCCCTCAAGTGGCTGGAAGAGAACATGATCCCCCAGTTCCCGCTGGGCGTCTATAAGGAGGTTTAGTCAGAGATGGAAGAAACCCTGATCATCGCGGGCTTCGGCGGCCAAGGTGTGCAGCTCATCGGCCAGCTTCTGGCCAAATCCGGCATGATGGAAGGCAAGCACGTTTCCTTCCTCCCCTCTTACGGCCCGGAAATGCGCGGCGGCAACTCAAACTGCAACGTCATCATCGCGGACGAGCCCATCTGCAGCCCGATCGTGGGCCAGGCAAGCTGCGTGATGGCCTTAAACCGCCCGAGCCTCGATAAGTTCGAGCCCTCGGTGCAGGAAGGCCAGACCCTGCTCGTCAATTCCTCTTTGGTCGATAAAAAGGCGGCTCGCGGCGACATTGAGGCGCTTTACATCCCCGCGAACGACATCGCGCAGGAGCTTGGCAATGCCCGCGTCGCCAACATGGTCATGCTCGGCGCCTATTTGGGCGTTTCCGGCTCGGTTCAGGTCGACACCGTGATGGAGAACCTTCGGGAGATGTTCGGCGAAAGGCGCGCAAACCTTCTGCCCGTTAACCGCGAAGCCATCGAGCGCGGCGTCGCCTGCGTAAAGGGGCAGCGAGGTTAAGCCCGCTTTTAAAAACGATTGCGTTCTATCAAAGGGCCTTTCACGCGGAGCTCTTTGCCTGCATTTGGGGGCGGATCTGGTTCAAAAGGCGTATGACGCGCTGAAAAACGGAGCTGCCATCCTTACGCCCTTAGGCCCCCTGTGCATATAGCCCGCTGATGACCGATCTCATCGACCAATATGGAGTCCGCTGGTGCGGTTTTGTATAAAAGCGGCGCCGCAAAAGCAAAAAAGAACAAAAAGAGCCTGCCGCATTTTATCCATGCGGCAGGTCCTTTTTTTGCTTTTATGGCGATTTTTAGATCGAAAAGAGCCCCCTTGCGTTGGCCGTGGTGATTTCAGCCAATTCCTCAAAGGGCATCGCCTTCAGCTCCGCGAGGAAGCGCGCCACGAGGGCGACGTTTGCCGGCTCATTGCGCTTTCCGCGCAGCGGCACCGGCGCCATGTAAGGCGAATCGGTCTCTACCAGCAGGCGGTCAAGAGGGATTTCCTTCGCCACGGCCGCGAGCTTTTGGGCGTTCTTGAAGGTCACCGAGCCGGTGAAGGAGATGTGCAGGCCCATGGCCATGTACTCGCGCGCGCTTTCGATGGAGCCGGAATAGCAATGCACCACGCCTGCAATTGGGCGCTTTTGCCCCTTAAGGATCTGCAGGGCCTCGCCATGCGCCTCGCGGATGTGCAGCACCACGGGCAGATCCAGCTCCTTTGCCATCTCAAGCTGGGCCGCGAAGGCCTCACGCTGCCGCTCCCTGGGCGAAAAATCGTAATGGTAGTCCAGGCCGATCTCGCCGATGGCCTTTAGCTTTTCATTTGCCGCAAGCCCCCGAATGCCGCTTAAGGCCTCGGCGCTGGCAGACGAAGCTTCGTGCGGGTGAATGCCCGCCGACGCGTAGATGTTGAGCCTTCCCTTGGCGATTGCAAGGGATTCGGCGGAATCCGGCAAGCTCGTGCCGATGGTCAAAATCAGCCCCACGCAGCTTTGCTCCGCGCGGCCCAGCACGGAGCAAAGATCCTCGGCAAAGCGCGGGTCGCCCAGGTGCGCGTGCGTGTCAAACAGCATCAGGAAACCTCGGCGCCATCCGCAATGTCTTCAGAAACGGTCAAGAGGGTGAGCTTTTCGCCCTGGGAAGCGCAGAGCAGCATGCCGTTTGACTCGATGCCGCGCAGCTTTGCGGGCTTTAAATTCGCCACCAGAATCACCTTGCGGCCCACGATGCTCTCGGGCGTGTAGCTCTTGGCGATGCCGCTGACGACCGTCCTTTCCTCCTGGCCCAGCTTCAGCTGGATCTTCAGCAGCTTATCGGAGCCCTTCACGACCTCTGCCGAGAGGACCTTCGCCACCCTAAGCTCCGTTTTGAAGAACTCGTCGATGGTGATTTCAGCCTTTTTGGCCCCCTCTTCGGGCTTTGGCACCCCTTCTGCCTTTTTAGGGGCGATTGCTTCAAGCTCCTTCGCAATGTCGATGCGCGGGAACAGCGCCTCGCCCTTTTTGACCTTGGTGCCGGGCCTGAGGCCCCCAAAGCGCCTTGCCGAGTCAAAATCCTGCAGGCTTTCGTCGCTTATGCCGAGCTGTTCGAAGATGCGCCCCGGCGTTTTGGGCATGAAGGGGGCAATCAGCACGGCGATGATGCGGGCGCACTCGGC
>JAITTC010000225.1 GCA_031287285.1 Christensenellaceae bacterium | reverse complement strand
TTCACATAGCCGGTTTCGCCCTGCAGCGCCCCGCGCATCTCGCCGATTGCCCAGCCGTTGACATAATCGTGCACCAAGGCCACCTTCGCGGGCTTCGGCGCGCCTGCGACCCGCTTAAGCCTTGGCAAGATCCCCGCGCCAAGCTGCTTGATTTCGCCAAAAACCCGGGTGTACTCGTGCCCCACATGGTCGATAACCGCGCCATGGAACTTCTCGCTGCCGCCGCGCCCCTTTCGCATCTGGAAGTACTGCACGCTGTCTGCCCCGTGGGCGATTGCCTGCAGCGACTGCAAAACGTGCACGCCCGGCCTGTGCAGCTTAGCCACCGGCCGCCAGTTCGTGGCCGAGGGCGAGCTTTCCATTAAGAGGAAAGGCTTTTTCTTGAGCCCATACATCAAGTCGTGATCATAAGCCGTTTCCAGCGCGATTTGCTCGTCTTTCTCGCTGCTGCCCGTCCATTGCGGGTAGTTATCCCAGCTTATGACGTCTAAGGCCCCTGCCAGCCGCGCATAGTCAAGCCCCGTATAGCCCGCCATGAGGTTCGTGGTGCAGGGGATTTCGGGCGAAGCGCTCTTCAGCGGCCCAATCTCGCTCAGGTAAAAGTCCAGGGTTTGCTCGGTGGTGAAGCGCTTCCAGTCGAGGGTCAGGCCGTGGGTGTCGCTTTCGCCCCAGGGGCTCGGTGGCTCGATTTGCGAAAAGTCCGTGTAGCGGTGGCTCCAAAAGGAGGTCCACCAGGCCTCGTTCAGGGCGTCCAGGCTCCCGTATTTGCCCTTGAGGTATTCGCGGAAGGCGGCCTTGCATAGCGAGCAGTGGCACTCGCCGCTGTATTCGTTCGAGATATGCCATAGCCCAAGCGCCGGATGCTTCCCATAGCGTTCGGCAAGCTCCGTGTTGATGATCTTGACCTTTTCGCGGTAGACGGGCGAGCTTAGGCAATGGTTATGCCGCCCGCCGAAGGAATTGCGCTGCCCATCCGGCCGCACGCGCAGAACCTCCGGGTATTTTTGCGCAAGCCAGGCGGGGCGCGCGCCGCTTGGCGTGGCCAGAACCGCGATGAGGCCGTTTTGGTGAAGGCTGTCCATCACCTCGTCGAGCCAGCCAAAGTCGAAGCGCCCCTCCTCTGGCTCGAGCATCGCCCACGAGAAGATGCCGACGCTCAGGCTGTTGAGCCCCGCCTCCTTGGCGATGCGCAGATCCTCCTTCCAGATCTCGCCCTTCCATTTGAGCCACTGCTCCGGGTTGTAGTCCCCGCCGTGGATGATCTGAGAAAAGCCCTTGACGATGGGCGGAAAGCGCTTCATGGCTGCTCCTCCTCGCTTTTTCTTGGGCTCCTTTGCCCTTTGGGCGCGAATCTTTACCTTCGCGCCGATTGTTTACCGCAATTTTACCATAGCAAGCCCTCCGCCTCAAGCGCGATTTCGCCCCGCTCGCTTCAAAAGGCGCGGGCGTTGTGCTATACTTGCCTTCGGGAATTCGGCGGCGTCTCGCCGCCGTGCAAGGGAGGCAAAGAGCTTTGGGCATCGATTTGGTCGGCAAGATCGGCTCCATGGCGCTGATTCAGCGCGAAGAAGGCGATATGGATTACAACATCTTCGCAAGGCTCGGCCGGGAGCTTCGCCCGGGGATGATCTGGGTTTCTTCCGGCGCGACCGAGATCGGCAGGCTCGACTATATCCGCCGCAAGGGCAAGGAGCTCGGCGGCGCGCTGGAGCAGGTCAAGACCGACTACGCGGCCCAGGGCCAGGCCATTTTGATGGAAAACTACCGCCGTTATATCAGCCCCGAATACTCCGTGCGGCAGATTTTGGTCGAGCACACGCACTTTAACAAGCAGGCTTCGCGCGAGTTCATCCGCGATCTGCTCCTTCGCTGCCCGGAACAGGGCGCCATCCCGATCGTCAACTACAACGACCCGGTTTCTTTCGAAGAAAACCGCAAGATGGAATTGAGCGAATTGCGCAAAACCAGCCAAAGCGTAGTGGAATGCGTCGATAACGACGAAACCGCAGCCGTGATCGCCGAATTGGTCGGCGCGAAGACCCTGCTCATCCTAACCTCTGCAGACGGAATCTACCGCGATGCGGACGACCCCTCCACCATCGTGCGCGAGCTTTGCGAAAAGGACCCGCAGAGCCTTGAAAACTCGATCCGCCTTCTGCAGCAAAGCTGCGTGGGCGCCTCGCGCGAGGGGGCAGGCGGCGCCAGGGCAAAGCTTGAATACATCCTGCCCTGCGCAAAACTCGGCACCCACGTGGTCATCGGCTCGCCCAGGCACCGCATCGACGACCTTCTGGAAGGCCGCGTTCCCGCCACCCATATCAGGCTTAAGCGATGAGGCCCTCAAAACTTCGCCGCCGAGGTCTGATAAATCCTTGTCAATCATCCGCGCTTGCTGTATACTGCTTTTCAAAGGCATAAAAAACGACTTTTAGGAGGTTTGCCCCTATGAAGCGCGTCTACAATTTCTCAGCAGGCCCATCCATGCTGCCCCTGCCGGTGCTCGAAAAGGCCCAGAAGGAGTTCGTTTCTTACGGCGATTCCGGCATGAGCGTAACCGAGATGAGCCATCGCTCCAAGGTCTATGAAGGGATCATCGCCAAGGCCGAAAGCGATCTTCGCCGCCTGATGCCGGTGCCTGAAAATTATAAGGTCCTCTTCCTGCAAGGGGGCGCGTCGATGCAGTTTTCTCAAATCCCGCTGAATCTGCTCTCTGCCTACAAGACCGGCAAGGCTGACTATATCAATTCTGGCAACTTTGCAAACCTCGCCATTCAGGAAGCGCAGCGCCTCGGCGATATCAAGGTCGTCGCCTCGTCTAAGGGCGATGGCTATTCCCATATCCCCGATTGGAACGACGCGGATTTCCGCCCGGACGCGGACTATGTCTACATTTGCCTGAACAACACCATTTACGGCACCAGGTTCACCACCCTGCCCAAAACCGGCAAGGTTCCCCTGGTGGCCGACGCTTCCTCGTGCATCCTCTCGGAGCCGATCGACGTCAGCCAATTCGGCATCCTCTATGCGGGCGCGCAGAAGAACGTCGCCCCGGCGGGCGTGACCATCGTGCTCATCCGCGAGGATCTCATCGGCCGCGCGCTCGATATCGCGCCCAAGATGCTCGACTACGAAACCATGGCCGCCACCGGCTCGATGTATAACACGCCGCCCTGCTTCCCCATCTATATGGCGGGCCTCACCTTTGAGTGGCTGCTCGAAACCGGCGGCCTTTCGGCCCGCAAGAAGATCAACGAAGAAAAGGCCGCGATCCTCTACGCTTACCTCGATGAATCGAAGCTTTTTAATAACCCCGTTTTGCCGCGCGACCGCTCCATCATGAACGTCACCTTCGTCACCGGCAGCAAGGAGCTTGACGACGCCTTCTGCAAGGAGGCAGAGCAGGCAGGCTTCGTCAACATCAAGGGTCACCGCTCGGTGGGCGGCATGCGCGCCTCGATCTACAACGCCATGCCGGCCGAAGGCATCGCAGAGCTGGTTCAGTTCATGAAGGATTTCGAGCTCGCCCACGCATAAAGGGCAGGCCAAAGAAGCACAACACAATCAGGAGGGATCTTCTCCATGTTCAAGGTTCAAACCCTGTCTTCGATCTCACCCATCATCCACGAAGAGCTCGATTCCGCGCTTTTCACCGCCGAAAAGGAACCTTCATCGCCGGATGCCATCCTCGTGCGCTCCACGGATATGCTCTTAATGGAGCTTCCTTCCTCCCTGCTCTCTATCGCGCGGGCGGGCGCCGGCTATAACAACATTCCCGTCGATCGCTGCACCGAGCGGGGCATCGTGGTCTTCAACACCCCGGGCGCCAACGCGAACGCCGTCAAGGAATTGGCCGTGGCCGCGCTGCTCCTCGCCGCAAGGGATATTTTGGGCGGCATCGACTGGGCCAAGGGCCTGAAGGGCAAGGGCGCCGAGGTTCCCGCGCTGGTCGAAAAGGGCAAGAATCAATTCGTCGGCCCGGAGCTTCAGGGCAAAACCCTTGGCGTGCTCGGCCTTGGCGCGGTGGGCGGCCCCATCGCGAACGTGGCCACGCACCTGCATATGAAGGTCTTGGGTTTTGACCCCTTCATCTCGGTCGAAAACGCCTGGGGCCTCTCTCGCGCGGTCATCCGCGCCCAAAGCCAGGATGCGCTCATCGCGCAGTCCGATTATTTAACCGTGCACGTGCCGCTCAACAAGGAAACCCGCGGCATGATCGACGAGAGCTTCCTCGCCAAAATGAAAAGAGGCTCGGTGCTCATCAACCTCTCGCGCGGCGAGCTCGTGGAGCCAAACGCCATGAAGGCTGCCCTTGAAAGCGGGCAGCTTCGCAAATACGTCGTGGATTTCCCCTCCGACGAGCTTTTGGAGTTCCCCGGCGTGATCTCAATCCCCCATCTTGGCGCTTCCACCCCCGAATCCGAAGAAAATTGCGCCCAGATGGCGGCCGCGCAGACCAGGGATTACCTGCTCTACGGTTCCATCCGCAATTCGGTGAACCTGCCGCAGCTCGAGCTCATGGCCCCGGAGCATCACCGCGTGGCCATCATCCATCAAAACATCCCCAACATGATCTCGCAAATCGCGCAGGCGGTTTCAGACGAGGGCGTGAACATCTCGAACATGGTCAACCGCTCGCGCCAGTCCATCGCCTATTCGGTGCTGGATCTCGATTCCCCGCTGCCGGAAGCCGCTGTGCAGAGGCTGCAGGCGATCGAAGGCGCCATCCGCGTGCGGCTCATTCGCTAAGCCAAGCCTTCTTTGTAAAAAGGCCCCTTCAAAGGGGCCTTTTTTGTTGTTACGAACTTGTAAAATATGCTTCGGCGCCCTTGCCGGAGGAGGGGATGTATTCTATACTATTGCTGTATTTTGACGAATTGTGACAGAAATGAGGGTGCCTGAATGAAAAAGAGCGCTTTAAGGGCGAAGCTGGGCCTGTTTTTGGCCCTGTGCCTGCTGGTTGGGCTTTTGCCGATGCAGATCGCCCGGGCTGCGGTGGTGGAGCCAACATGGGGGGCCACCGTATCTGTGGCGGATGAAGCACAACTGCGCGCCGCCATTACTGCGGCGGGCTCAACGGTTACGCAGATATTGATTACGAAGGATATTTACCTCACGACTGGGACTCCGCTTGAGATCAGACCGGAGAACATCATCAAAATCATGGGCAGCGGCGACGTTCGGAAGATTGATGGCAGCGCGCAAAGCTGCCGCGTTCTTAACAACAATGGAAATTTATATTTGGAAGAGAGCTACATCACTGGCGGTTCCGAAGTGAGCGATAATGGGGGAGGGATTTATAACTCCACGACTGGTGAACTCTACTTACTGACTAACGCCGTCGTCATGAAGAACGCGGCTTTAAATGGCGGCGGCGTAGCCAACCAAGGCCTCCTTGTGCTGGATGGAGGTGAAATTTCGGACAACGCGGCCATGGGAAATGGCCTTACGGGAAATGGCAATGGCGCCGGTGTGTATATGGATCAAGGTTCCTTTACCATGATTGGCGGCTCGATTTGTTATAATGCCACCAGTGGTACGCCCGCTGGCGACAACACTTCGGGCTATGGCGGCGGCGTCTACGTGTGCGGCGCGGGCCAGGTTAGTGTGGATAACTGCGATATTTACAGTAATTACGCAACTCACAGCGGCGGCGGCATTTATAAGACGAGCAGCGCCGCGCTAACCCTGAGCGGCAGGTTGCTCTTCGAGGAGAACACTGCTGGGGTACATGGCGGCGCCATTTACCTTGAGGGCCTCGGCGTTGGAACAAGCCTGACTGTTCCGAGTCGCGCTCAGTTCGCAAACAACACGGCAGGGCAGGATGGTGGCGGGATTTGGATAGCTTATTCCGACCTGGCCAAGCTTAACGTGGAAGCCGGCGCGACCTTTACAGATAACAGCGCGCAGGCAGCCTACACTCGCAACGCGGCGGACGATGCGACCTACAGCGCGCATGTTTTGGGCACGAGCTGGACCTCGCCGCTGACGCAGGGCTATAATAACTACGATATCGCCTACACAAGGGACGTGAACTACCCCCTCATGTATGCGCTGGACGGCGGCACGAACGCGGCCGGCAACCCGGCAAGCTATTCTGTGGCTAACCTTCCCATCACGATCGACCCTCCGACTAAGGACGGCTACAGCTTTGAGGGCTGGACGGTCGACTACGCGAATACGGCCATAACCGACCTGACAACGAGCATCACGAGCTACGCCATTCCGACCACCGCGACGGGAAGCATCACGCTGACCGCGCACTGGAGGGTGAACTACAGCATCACCTACGCGCTGGACGGCGGCACAAACGCGGCCGGCAACCCGGCGCGCTATTCGGATTTGAGCACTTTCCCCATTTCGATTGGCAATCCGACCAAGGGCGGCTATACCTTTGAGGGCTGGGCGGTCGACTATGCAGATCCGCTCATCACCGACCTGACGAACGCCAAGAATTACGAGATTCCGGCCGGCACGACGGGGAATATCACGCTGACCGCGCAGTGGAAGAAGAGGGGCGTGATTGGCGGCGGCGGGGACGACTCAACGCCAGAACCTTCTCCAAGCGCCACGCCGGAGCCT
>JAITTC010000065.1 GCA_031287285.1 Christensenellaceae bacterium | reverse complement strand
GCTTCTGTGGATGACCACCCAGCCATCGCGCGAGGAGTGGTTCAGCGCCTTTGCCATCAGCTCGTCGACATCCTCTTCCGCGATGCGCCTTTCGCTATCGAAGGCCAGGGAAACCTCGTTTTGCTCGATATGAATGAAGGCAGCGGGAACGCCCACGTAGATCTCGTGAATTTCGCGGCCTGAAGAAAGCTCCGCCTCGCGGATGGAATTCATGATCGCCTGGTCTACGTCCTCATCGGGCATATTCCAATGGCCTTCGGAATAACCATCATAGGGCACGACTCCAAAGCCCAAAAGCTGCGCGGCGCTGCTCCCCGATCCTTCGCCCACAAGCGTGACGACCTTCGAGCTGCCAAACTCAATTGCCGCAACCGTGCTCTTCATTTTTCTTTCTTTGCCTCCCAATCTCAAGGTGCAAGGCCTATTTCGCCTCGCACACTCCACCCATTTTATTTAATGATTATACTCCAAAGCGCGGCTTCTGAAAAGCCCCTTCCGCGTATTTTTCCGGTTTTTTGCTTCGAAAGTTCTTTTAAACCCGCGGCCTTCTAAAGGGCGGCCGGAATTTAAAGCCGGCAGGGTGTTGAAAGAGCCTTCCGCCGCCCTGCAGCAGGCGCCAAAGCAGAACCGCCAAGGCGGCTTGCTCCATCGCAAGGCCTGTCCTTCGCCCAAGCCACAGGATCAAGAAAAGCAGGGCGCCCTCAAACGAGGCGCGCAGCAGCAGGGCAGCGCCGCGCTCTTCTTCCTTACGCGAAAGCGCGTCCAGAAGAAGGCCGCCCAGCCAAAGAATCCCCATCAGCCAAAAACCTTCCGCCCCCTTGGGCAAGGAAATGGGCAGGAACAGCCCGCCGATCAGGCCTAAAAGCGCCCCAATCAAAATCCACATTCAAATCGCTCCCCAAAAGCCGGCCATCGCGCAAAAAGAGCTTTATTCAGCACTTTGATCGCCCCTTCCCTCGGCCACAGACCTGAAGTTTCTGGCGGAGGGCACAAGCAGCGCCTCTTCCGCGCGGATCGTATAGGAAATCCCCATAAAGCGAGGGCTTGCTTCACGCGCCGCCTGAAGCAGCTCGCCCTGCTGCCCCACGGCAGAAACCAGATAGGGCGGCGTGAAGGAATTCCTCGCGATGTAGATCGTCGGCCCCCTGCAGATGATCGGCGAGGAGGCCGTGAGCCTTTCCCCGTTGATGGCGATCGCTTTCGCCCCGGCCGCGCGCAGCTCGTTGACGATGTAGAGCAGATCCTGATCATGCACCAGAAAGTAGGCATAGTCAATCCCCGCAGGGATCCTCTCGCGCGGCGCGTCGCTCAGCTCCAGCGTGACCCCGGGGCCTAAAACCTCGCGCATCCCGGCGACTTCCTCCGCCTCAATCACCCGCGCGCGCAAGGCGGCGCTCCAATCCGTCTGGGCGGCAGCCTCCTGCTTGGCAAGCTCCAGCCAGCGCTCCAGCTCGCTTTCTTCCTCGCTGAGGTAGCGCAAAAGGCTTTCTTGCCTCTCAACCTCGCGAAGAAGCTCCGCCTCTGCCTTCGCGCTTTGGCTATTTCCAAGAAATATCGCGGGGGCAAGCCCAAGGCCAAGGCCAACCGCCAGCAAAAGGGCAGCTTTTAACCAGCGCACGGCCCCTATGCCCCCCTATAGGCAGGCACGCTGATTTCCTCGCCCATCTCTACCCGAATATCCACCCAGCGCTCAAGCCTTTCCACCGCGCCGCCATAGAGGAACATGGCGGCGTACAGCGTCTGCGCGTTGCCGATAGCCAAGATCTCAAAAGGAGCGCTGTAGTGCCGCGCGTTGATCGATACGAAATCGCCGGCCCTTCGAATCTCGGTCGTCGCGATGAAGCGCTCGCCGTTGATTGCGAGCGCCTCTGCCCCGCTTGCGTTCAGCTCGTTGATGATCTGCAAAACGTCCTCGTCGCTGACCAGAAGCAGCGCGCCTTCCTGCGCCCTGTTGGCGAGGGTGATGCGCACCCCGGGTCCTTTTAGCTCGGTTAGGCCAGCCGATCTGCGCAGCGCTTCAATCTGCTCCTCTAAATAGCGCGTCGCCTCAGCTTCCGAAAATTTCGCGCTTTCCGCCTTCCAGAGTTCTTCCGAAAGCGCCTCCACGCGCTGGTTCAAAATCTCGTTATCGGCAAGCAGCTGCCTGGCTCGCGCGTCGAGCTCCGCCACGCCGCCCTCGCTTCTTTCATAAAGGGGATTCTTCAATAAAAGCGCGCAAAAAAGCCCCAAAACCGCAGCCAGCGCCGCCATGGGCAAGCAGGCCTTCCACCTAAAAAGCCGCAAGCGAACTTCCCCCTTAAAGCAGAGGGCCTCAGGGGGCCAAGGGCTCCCCCGCCGCATCCGCCGAGGGCTCGTCCCCTTGCGCTTCGGGCAAAAGGTCCAAGGCCCCGTCGCCGTCTTCCGCAGGGCGATAATATGCGGCATCCCCGGTGCTCACGGTTATGATGCCCGGAGTTTTGCCTTCAGATACTAAAACCGCCCAGGCGGCGCCAAACCATTGGAGCTTTTTGCCCAGATTTTCGATGTTTCCAAGCTCCACGGTGAAGCCATCTGCGGTCATCAAATACATCGCGGAAGGGTTGCTGAGGTTGATCTCCGCAACCGACTGCAGGAGCTCTTCCTCCAGAAGGCCCTGCAAAAGGAGCCTGAGCGCATCCATCTGCAGCGGCTGCGCGGCTTGCATTCCCTTGCCGATTTCATAGCCGTCAAGCTCCAGGCCGGAGATCACGGGCACCCGCAGGTCGCCTAGAGCCGAGCGGCTCTCGAGCACGATGCCGTCCTCATCCGCGATCAGCGTTTCGCCGCCGAACTGAATCGCCGCGCTCTGCTGCCGCTCGCGCAGCTCGATCACGATGGTATCCGGCAGCGAAAAGCCGATCTGGATGACCTCGAAGTAGGGGTTTGCCTCGATGTTTTCGCGAACCTGCCTGAAGTTTACCTGAAACACGCTCTCTTCCATGCTGAGCGCGGCCAATTCCTCCACCGTGGCAGGATCCCAGCGCTTTAGGCCGCTCACCGCCACGTGCCTGACCAGGAAGACCTTCAGCCCCAGCACCACGCAGAGCGCCACCAGCGTCAGCATCAGGAATAGGATGCCCAAAACCTTAGCGCGCAAGGCGTTACTCCTCCGTTTCTATGCGCTCAATCTCGGCCCCGAGGCAGCGCAGCATTTCTTCCATTCTTTCATAGCCTCGGTCGATCAGCTCTACCTCGGTCACGATCGTTTCCCCGGCCGCCCGAAGGCCTGCCAGCGTCAGGGCGGCTCCCCCGCGCAGATCGCGCGAAACGACCTTCGCGCCATAGAGCTCCTTCACCCCGCGCACCACGGCGATCTTCCCGTCGATTTGAATATCCGCGCCCATGCGGCAAAGCTCGGCCGCGTGGCCAAACCTGCTTTCAAACACGTTCTCGGCCACCACGGAGCTTCCCCTGGCCACGCAGAGCGCCGACATGATCTGCGCCTGCATATCGGTCGGGAAGCTCGGGTGCGGGTTGGTTTCGACCCTTCGCGCCGCCTTCAAACCCTTTGGGCCGCACACGCGCACGCCGCCTTCCTCCATATCGATGGTGCAGCCCATTTCAGACAGCTTCTGCAGGACCGCCTGCATATCCTTCGCCCTGGCTCCCCTTGCGAAAACCTCGCCCCTGGTCATAGCGGCCCCTACAAGGAGGGTGCCAGCCACGATTCGATCCTTGAGCGGCGCATATTCGCAGGCCCTAAGCTCGGCTGCGCCCCTAATCTCGATGCTGCTCTGCCCGGCGCCCCGGATATCGGCGCCGCAGGCATTTAAAAAAGCCGCCAAATCCTCGATTTCAGGCTCGCGCGCGGCATTATGGATCACCGTGTCGCCGAATGCGCCCACGGCAGCCATCATGATGTTTTCGGTCGCGCCGACCGATGGGTAATCCAGGTGGATTTTCGCCCCCCGCAGCTTGCCCGAGCAATAGATATGCCCGCGCTCCTCGATGACCTGCGCGCCCATCGCCCGAAGGGAGGAAAGGTGCAGATCGATAGGCCGCAAGCCGATCTCGCAGCCGCCCGGGTAGCT
>JAITTC010000030.1 GCA_031287285.1 Christensenellaceae bacterium | reverse complement strand
TGCCCGGTGCCAAGGATGTGTATTGCTCGATCAACCAAATTCGCCGTTTCAACCTAAAAACCGGCGACAAGGTCACGGGCAAAACCCGCCCGCAGCGCGAAAACGAGCGCTATTCCGCCTTGCTCTTCATCGAAACCATCAACGATATTCCCCCGGGCATGGGCAAGCGCAGAAGCTTTGACGATTTAACCCCGATTTTTCCCAATCAGCGCTATACGATGGAGATCAGCGGCGCCTCGAACCAGGATCTGGCCATTCGAATGATCGACTTGATCGCGCCCATCGGAAAGGGCCAGCGCGGGCTGATCGTCGCGCCGCCCAAGGCAGGCAAGACGGTGCTGCTCAAAAAGCTGGCCAACTCGATTTCGATCAATTACCCCAAATCGAAGCTCCTGGTGATGCTCATCGACGAGCGCCCCGAGGAAGTGACCGACATGCAGCGCTCGATCAAGGGCGAGGTGGTGTTTTCGACCTTTGACGAGCTGCCAGAGCATCACACCCATGTGGCTGAACTGGTCTTTGAGCGGGCGCAGCGCATGGTGGAGCAGGGGCAGGACGTGGTGATCCTGCTGGACTCGATCACGAGGCTTGCCAGGGCCTATAACCTGACCGTCCCCCAGAGCGGCAGAACCCTGTCGGGCGGGCTCGACCCGGGCGCCCTGCATAAGCCCAAGCGCTTTTTCGGTGCGGCGCGCAACTTCGAGGAGGGCGGCTCGCTGACCATCGTGGCCACCGCCCTGGTCGAAACCGGCAGCCGCATGGACGATATCATCTATGAGGAATTCAAGGGCACGGGCAACATGGAGATTCATCTCGACCGGCGGCTTTCAGAAAAGCGCATCTTCCCGGCCATCGACCTTGCCAAGTCCGGAACGAGGCGCGAGGAAGCGCTGCTCAGCGCCGAGGAGCTCGAGTGCGCCTTCAGCATCCGCAAGATGCTCTCGACCTCGAACGCGACCGACGCGATGGATCAGCTCATTTCGCTCATGTCAAAGACCACGACCAACGCGGGCTTTATGCAAAGAATGCGCGACTGGATCGCGCTGTATGAAAAGCGCGGCTATACCTTTGGCAACAATCGGGGCGGGCAAGGGGGAAGCTTCAGATGACGGTAAGGGAACTGATCGAAATCAGCGGCGCGAAACTCCTCAACGAAGGGGTTGACCTGGACGGCGAGGCGCTCTATGGCTATGCCTGCGACCTGTTAAGCTGGGTGATGGCCAGGGCCGCCGCCAAGACCGCGTGGATCACGGTGATGACCCACATGAACGTGATCGCCGTGGCGTCTCTGCTCGACTTGGCCTGCATCATCGTGCCCGAAAACGCCGAAATCGCGCAGGATGTGCTCGATAAGGCAAGGGAAGAGGGCATCCCGGTGCTGGGATGCGAGAAAACCGCCTTCGAGCTTTCGGGCGCGCTCTACGCATCCGGCCTAAAGCGGCCCGAAAAGGGCTGAAGATGGCCTCGTTTGCGGTGGATTTGCACATCCACAGCTGCCTTTCGCCCTGCGCGGACGACGACATGACGCCGAACAACATCCTTGGGATGGCCCATTTAAAGGGCCTGGACGCGGTGGCGATCACCGACCACAATGCCTGGCAGAACCTGCCTGCTGCCGCGAAGGTCGCGGAGCAATACGGCATCGTGCTGCTGCCCGGCCTAGAGGTCACCACGCGCGAGGAAGTGCACATGCTCTGCTACTTCAAGGGGCTTGAGGAGGCTGCCGCCTTCGGCGAAGTCGTGCAAAAAACGCTGTTTTTGCCCAATAACAAGGCGCTCTTCGGAAATCAGCTCATTTTGGACGAAAACGATGCGTTTTTGGGCGAAATCGAGCCCCTGCTCATCCAGGCCTCGAGCTTTGGCGTGGAGGAACTCCTTCCGCTGGCGCGGGGTTTCGGCGGGCTCTGCGTGCCCGCGCACATCAATAAAAAAGCCAATTCCATGATCTCGAATTTGGGCTTTTTGCCTCTGAATCGGCCCTATGCCGCCGTGGAGGTCTTCAAGAAGATGCCGCTTCAGGCCGACACCGGCGACTATCTTTTGTTAAATTCTTCGGATGCGCACCAGCTGGGCGACATTTCCGAGAGGGAGTTTTACCTGCGCTTTGAAGAGAAGAGCCTGGAATCGCTCTTCGCGTATTTGAGCGCGCATGTGCATGAAAGCCCTGGGTTTTTCTAAGGGTTTTTCTTATTTCTGCCGTTATTTTTGCATGAAAAGGCCTGAAAAAAGCCAAAATAGCGAAAAGCGCTGATGAAAGCGCGCCGAAGCGCATGGGGATTTTGAGGGCCCCGCGTGCTTGCGGGCCTGCGTTATTGCAGTATGGCGCAGCTAAGCTTGCAAATCGGGGCCGTGGCATCGCTTGCATAAGGTTTTGTTTTCATAATGAAAAAACGGATAAGAGCGGGGTGAAAAACACTGCCTAGAACAGCCCGGAGGGCCGAAATTCAGGCCTTGGGCGCCAGGGGAAGCGCCCGATGAAAAAACTTGCGGTTTGGAGTTACATCATATATAATGGCGAAGGCTGAGCGTCCGCCAGGAACAAATCCGAGGAGGCGCAAGGACTTCCCTCTTACGCGGCTGTGTAAGAACTGCATATATTTTACGAACGGAGGCAAAACCCCAATGGCAAAGTATGTCTATCTTTTCAAGGAAGGCAATGCGTCCATGAAGAACCTCTTGGGCGGCAAGGGCGCCAATCTGGCCGAAATGTCGACCCTTGGGCTGCCGGTGCCGCAAGGCTTCACCGTGACGACCGAGGCCTGCACCCGCTATTATGAAGACGGCGAGGTCATCGCCCCCGAAATCGAGGCCGAAATCTACCAGATGCTGGCCAAGACCGAGGAGGCCATCGGCAAGAAGTTCGGTGATTTGAAGGATCCCTTCCTCGTTTCGGTGCGCTCCGGCGCGCGCGCGTCGATGCCCGGCATGATGGACACGATCCTGAACCTGGGGCTGAACGATACCGCGGTGCAGGGCCTGGCGCTGCTCACCGGCAACGAGCGCTTCGCCTATGACTCCTACCGCCGTTTTATCCAGATGTTTTCAGACGTCGTGATGGAGGTCGGCAAGCCTAAGTTCGAGGCGATTTTAGACGAGGTGAAAGAAGAAAACGGCGCCAAGTTCGACACGGACCTGACCGCCGAGAACCTGAAGGAAGTCGTTACGAAGTTCAAGGCGCTTTACCTCAAGGAAAAGGGCGCTGAGTTCCCGCAGGACCCGAGGACGCAGCTGCTGGAGTCCATCAAGGCCGTGTTCCGCTCGTGGAACAACGACCGCGCCATCTACTACCGCCGCATGAACGACATCCCTGCCTCTTGGGGCACCGCCGTCAACGTGCAGGCCATGGTCTTTGGCAACATGGGCAATGATTCTGGCACCGGCGTGGCCTTCACGCGCAACCCGGCTACCGGCGAAGATAAGCTTTACGGCGAATACCTCATCAACGCCCAGGGCGAGGACGTCGTGGCCGGCATCCGCACCCCGAAGCCTATTTCCGTTCTGGAGCAGGACATGCCCGAGGTCTATGCCCAGTTCGTCAAGACCGCAGACATCCTCGAAAAGCACTATCGCGACATGCAGGATATGGAGTTTACCATCGAGCGCGGCAAGCTCTATATGCTCCAGACCCGCAACGGTAAGCGCACCGCGGCGGCCGCGCTGAAGATCGCGGTGGATTTGGTCGACGAAGGCATGCTCACGACAGACGAAGCCGTTATGAAGGTTGAACCCCGCCAGCTCGACGCCCTTCTGCACCCGCAGTTTGACGCCGATAAGCTGAAGAAGGCCATTCCCGTGGCCACCGGCCTGCCGGCTTCCCCCGGCGCCGCCACCGGCCAGATTTACTTCACCGCGCCGGAGGCCGTTCAGCAGGCCAAGAGCGGCAAGAAGGTTCTTCTTGTGCGCCTGGAAACCTCGCCTGAAGACATCGAGGGCATGGCGAACGCCCAGGGCATTTTGACCGCCCGCGGCGGCATGACCTCCCACGCGGCGGTTGTGGCGCGCGGCATGGGCACCTGCGCCGTAGTCGGCTGCGGCGCGCTGAGCATCAACGAGGCCGCGCAGACGCTCACCATCGGCGATAAGGTCTATCAGGCAGGCGACTGGTTCTCGATCGACGGCTCCACCGGCAAGGTGTATGATTCCGCGATCGACACGGTCGATGCCGACGTATCCGGCGACTTTGCCCGCCTGATGGGCTGGGCTGACGCAGCCCGCAAGCTGAAGGTCCGCACGAATGCAGACACCCCGAACGACGCCGCGGTGGCCGTTCGCTTCGGCGCGGAGGGCATCGGCCTTTGCCGCACCGAGCACATGTTTTTTGAGGCAGACAGGATCGCGGCCGTGCGCGAAATGATCATTTCCTCGACCTTAGAGCAGCGCAAGAACGCGCTGGCCAAGCTTTTGCCGATGCAGCGCGGCGATTTTGAGGGCATCTACGAGGCGATGGAAGGCCGCCCGGTCACCATCCGCTTCCTCGACCCGCCCCTGCATGAGTTCCTGCCCACCATCGGCGATGAAACCGCGATTTCGGGCGTGGCCCGCGAGCTTGGCGTGAGCGCGGGCGAGGTCAAGGCCAAGATCGAGTCCCTGCACGAGTTTAACCCCATGCTGGGCCATCGCGGCTGCCGCCTTGCCGTTTCCTTCCCAGAGATCGCCGAGATGCAGACCCGCGCCGTTATCGAGGCAGCGATTAACGTCAACAAGAGCAAGGGCTACAACATCGTGCCCGAGATCATGATCCCCTTGGTCAGCGACATCAAGGAGTTCTCGTTCGTCAAGAAGGTTGTGGACGAGACCGCAAAGGCCGTGATGCAGGAAAAGGGCGCGACGCTGGAATACCACGTCGGCACCATGATCGAGGTGCCGCGCGCGGCGCTGACCGCCGACAAGATCGCGGCGCAGGCCGAGTTCTTCTCGTTCGGCACGAACGACCTCACGCAGACGACCTTCGCCTTCTCGCGCGATGACGCGGGCAAGTTCCTCGAGGAGTATTATGCCAAGAAGGTCTTCGAGCAGGATCCCTTCGCCCGCGTGGATCAGGAAGGCGTCGGCCAGCTCATGGAGATCGCCGTTCAGAAGGGCCGCAGCGTGCGCCCGAACATCAAGCTGGGCATCTGCGGCGAGCATGGCGGCGACCCGTCTTCCGTCGTGTTCTGCCACAAGATCGGGCTTGACTACGTTTCCTGTTCGCCATTCCGCGTCCCGATCGCCAGGCTCGCTGCAGCGCAGGCCGCGATTGCGGATAAGAATTAAGCAAATCGAGCCTTAAAATGAAGGAATGCCGGGGTGTTAACCTCGGCATTCCTTTTTTGCGCTGCGCGCGGGGAGGGGAGCGCGCCCGCCGGCGCCTGCTGCCAATCGACCAGCTGGCTCCATAGCGCTAATTTGGGGCTTGAGAGCTGGGGTAGCCTTCGCCCGTGGGTTTGTATTCCGCAGAGCGAAAGCAGAGGCGGGCCTCGCCGCGTGCTGGGATTTCGGCGGCCGTAGAGGGCTCTTCGCGCAGGTCTGATCTCTTCCCGAGCGGGGTTGCTCAAGCCCCGCAAGGAGGGGCGGGTGGGGCGCAGGCGCCCTTAAAGCCGCCCGCGCGCTTGCTGCCAACAGGCCAGTAGGCTGTAGCGCTCGGTTTGGAACCTGAAGACGCAATAGCCCTCGTCTTCTGGCCCCGAAAAGTGGTTTTTCAGCCCGTCATACCACATTTCGCGCTTCAGCGCGGCATCGGTTGAAACCTCGACGCTGCCAAGGAGCGTAACGTTGTATTCCATCGAGTTAAAGCAAAGGCTGGCCTTGCTGCACGCCGAGATGCTTGCGGTTCTGGACCCCAAGCCCGTGCAAAGATAGACGGTGCGAATCCCATCGACCGCGGAGGGCGTGATCGTGGAGGCATGCGGGCAGCCATCTTCATCCAGAAGCGCCAGGGTGCAGCAGCCGCTTCCACGGAGGGAACGCGAAACCATTTCGCCCGCGCGGGCAATGAGTTCTTCGCGCATAAGGATTCTTCTTTCAAGCGCTGTGCCCCAAGTTCCTTGCAAAGGGCTGAGGGCCGCCGGGATTTAAGGCTTTTCGGCGCGGAAAACCGTTTTTCCCCCAAAGAGGGTCATCAGCGCGCGGCCGCCGAGGAGCTTTGCCGGCTCGTCGCCGAAGGGGTCGACGTCAAAGACGCTGAGATCAGCCAGCGTGCCGGGCCGATTGCGGGCAAGGCGGCGGCTTTAAGGCCTTTCGGCGCGGAAAACCGCTTTTCCTCCAAGGAGGGTCATCAGCGCGCGGCCGGTAAGGAGCTTTGCCGGCTCATCGCCGAAGGGGTCGACGTCAAAGACGCTGAGATCAGCCAGCATGCCGGGCCGAATTTGCCCCCGAATGCCTCCTTCGCCCACGGCCCTGGCCGCGTTTACCGTAAAGAGAGCGACCGCGTCCCAGGGGGAAAGGCAGTGCTCCGGGTAGCAGCCATTTTCGGGCTTTTGCTCAAAGTCCCTGCGCGCGATGGCGCAATAGAGGTTCAGAAGCGGGTCGAGCGGCTCGACCGGGCAGTCGGAGCCGCCGGATACGTTCACACCGCGCTTTAAGAAGCCGTCCCAGTTGTAGGAAGTGGAGGCAAGGGCCGCCCCCACGCGGGCGTCCACGATGTGGGCGTCGTATTCGAGAAAAACCGGCTGCACCAGCGCCTGCACGTGCAGGGCCGCAAAGCGGTCGAGCAGGGCTTCGTCGGTGATCTGGCAGTGGATGACGCCGTGCTGGGGCGAAATGCCCGGGAAGGCCTTCTGCGCGCGCTCGACGGCGCCGAGCACCATGTCCATCGCGCGGTCGCCGATGGCGTGAATCGAAACGGGCAGGCCGTTTTCGTGCGCGAGCAAGACCATGGCGTCGAGCTCCTCCTGGGTATAGATAGCGGTGCCGCTTTCGCCCGGCGCGTCCGCATACTCGCCTCGAAGCGCCGCCGTGCGCGCGCCCAAGGAGCCGTCGGCCAGCATTTTTAAGGATTTGACCTTATAAAGCTCGCCTTTTGCCGTATCGTAGCCATAGCCCTTGGCCAGGAAGGCCTGCAGCGCCTCCGCCGAGCGGAAATGCGCCTGCTGGAAGACGCGCAGCGGCATGGCGCCCTCGCTTTCGAGCTCCGCATAGGCCCACATGACGGTTTCGGCGCCGCTCAACGACGGAGGGAAGTCGTCGCTATGCGCGGCGGTCAGCCCCTTGGAGGCTGCGTGCGCCATGGCGGAGCGGAGACGCTCTTTGACGCTTTGAAGATCGACCTCGGCGCTCGGCGCGGCGAGGGACTGGGCGGTTTCGGTTAAAAGGCCGTTGGGCAGGCCATTTTCGTCGGTGAGGATGTCGCCGCCAGGCACGCCCTCGTGCCCCAGAATGCCAAAGAACTCGAGCGCCGCGCTGTTGCAAACCGCCATGTGCCCGCAAACCCGGCTGAGCACGATGGGCCGGTCGGTCTGGACCAGGTCGAGGTCCTGCCTGGTGGGCAGCCGCTTTTCGGCCCAAAGGTCTTGGTTCCAGCCGCGCCCGCGAACCGGCCCGTCGCCCGGGTGCGCGGCGATGAAGGCTTCCACGGCCTTCAGCAGATCATCCACGGAGCGCGCGGCGTTTAAGCTCACGTTTAAGAAGC
>JAITTC010000029.1 GCA_031287285.1 Christensenellaceae bacterium | reverse complement strand
CAGCTGCCAAGGCCGAGTTCCCAGGCCTCGAGAATCGCATAGGCTGCGCCGATTGAAACATCCACGCTGTCAACCCTGTGGCCGTTGGTCATGACGGACTGCTTGAGCCCGCAAAAGATCAGCATCACGGGCGCTTCGGTGACGAAGCTCGGCTCACGCAGGCAAACCTTGCGGATCTTCTCGCGCAGGGCGTCGGTCTTGACGACGTAGAGCTTCCAGTTCTGGCCGTTGCCCGCGGAAGGCGATAGGCGGAAGGCTTCCGCGATCTTCTCGAGCTTTTCGGGCTCGATGGGCTTTTGCAAAAACTTGCGGATGCTCCTGCGGGACTCGATGGCTTCAAAAACGGTCATTTTAGGTCATCCTCTCTAAATAAGGCGGGGTTAGGAAATGATTTTCAACTATTAGTATAGCGCCCAAAGCGCGGCTGTGCTATACTATGGCCAAAAGAATTGTGAAATCGAAGTAAAAAGCATCGCAAGAATTAACGAAGGCGATGAAAAAGGAGGAATCGAGGATGGCGGCGATCGACCCAAGACTCGAACAGCTAGAAAAGCTTGCCCTGGAGGAGGTAGAGGGCAATATCCTTCCCTTTTGGAAGAAGCATGCCATAGATGAAAAGCATGGCGGCTTCATCGGCGAAAGCACGGACGATGGCACCCCGGTGGAAGGCGCGCCCAAGTGCCTGATCCTGAACGCCAGGCTGGTCTGGAGCTACGCCAGCGCCTACAGGGTGCTGGGGAAGCCCGAGTATCTCGAATTGGCCAAGAGGGCCTACGACTACTTCTGCGAGCATTTCCTCGACCCGGAATACGGCGGGGCCTACTACATGGTGGATTACGCGGGCAAGCCCCTGCAAGATCATAAGATGGTCTATGGAAATGCCTTCGCGATCTACGGCCTGGCCGAGTACTACCGCGCCACGGGCGACGAAAGCGCGCTGAAACGCGCCATTGAGATCTTCGAATTGCTCGAAAAGCACGCCTTCGACCCGGTAAACCTCGGTTATTATGAGATGTTCACCAGGGACTGGCAGCGCATGGCGCGCCAGGGCGGGCACCGGCACATCGACATGACCAAAACCATGAATACCCACCTGCACCTGATCGAGGCCTATACCTGCCTGCTGCGCGTTTGGCGCAACGAGAGGATGGAAAAGAAGGTGCGAGAGCACCTGGCCGTGATGCTAAACAAGGTCACAAATCAGGAAATCGGCCATTTTACGATGTTCTTCGACGAAAGCTGGCAGGGAACTTCATCCGATGTCTCTTACGGGCACGATATCGAGGGAACCTGGCTCATGATGGAAACCTGCGAGGTCTTAGGCTGGCAAGAGGCCGAGGAAGAAGCGCGGCCCGTCTGCCTGAAGATGGCCAAGGCCTGCCTGGACGAATCCATCGATGAGGATGGCGCCATGCTCTATGAATATAAGCCGGATACAAGCGAGATGCTCCGCCAGCGCTCCTGGTGGGTGCAGTCCGAGGCGGTGACCGGCTTCCTCAACGCCTGGCAGATGGGCGGCGGCGAGGAATTCATGGCGGCCGCGCTGCGAAGCTTCGCCTACATCCGCGAGCACGTCGTCGATCACGCGCATGGCGAGTGGTTCGCGATGCTGGGGGAAGACAACAAGCCCATTTCCTCAAGCGACACCAAGATCGGCGGCTGGAAGGCGCCCTACCACAATTCGCGCATGTGCTTTGAGCTGATCGAGCGCGCGCGCAAGGCCAGGGGGGAATGAGGCAAGGCGGCGAAATGCCTCGCTAGGCGTGTATCGCCATATAAAACCGCGATGGAGATTGATTCGTCGGCCCCTTGCGTTAAATTCCGATTGAGTGTATGATAATTAGGATATATTCCTAGGCCTTTCCATCAAAAGGCTTGCGAAGAACCGTTGAAGGAGGGACTTCCATTGGCTAACGAAACCTACGAAAGCACGCTTGCTTACACCAGAACGAATTCCAAGCCGACCGACCTCAAAATTACCGACATGCGCGTTGTCGACATCGTGGGCGCGCCGATGCACTGCACGCTGCTGCGCATCGAAACCAACCAGGGCATCACCGGCTACGGCGAGGTGCGCGACGGATCCTCCAAGGTCTATGCGCAGATGCTCAAGCGCCTGCTCCTTGGCGAAAACCCCTGCAATATCGATAAGCTCTTCCGCCGCATCAAGCAGTTCGGCGGCCAGAGCCGCCAGGCAGGCGGTGTTTGCGCCGTTGAAATCGCCCTGTGGGATATCGCGGGCAAGGCCTATGGCGTTCCGATCTACCAGATGCTGGGCGGCAAGTTCCGCGACAAGATCCGCATGTATTGCGACACCGACGTGAGCGGCAAGGATACCGGCCTGAACATGGGCGCGGCGCTCAAGGCCCGCATCGAAAAGAACGGCTACACCTTCCTGAAGATGGATCTTGGCATCGGCACCCTGCGCGATGTCGAGGGCGCCCTCACCGCGCCGATCGGCTTCCTCGCGGAGGGCCGCGAGCTGCGCGAAAAGGCCCGTCAGGCCCGTGAATCCGGCGACGCAGCGGCCGCCCGCTATTGGAGGAACCGCGCCTATGATTACCAGAACGTCGCGCATCCCTTCACCGGCATTCACATCACCGAAAAGGGCTTCGATTACCTCGAAAACTACGTGGCCGAGGTTCGCAGCGTGATCGGTTACGACATTCCCCTCTCGATCGACCATTTCGGCCATGTCGGCCTGGACGACTGCATCAAATTTGCCCGCCGCGTTGAGAAATACAACCTGGCTTGGCTCGAAGATCTCATCCCCTGGCACCTCACCGACCAGTATGTGCGCCTGAACGGCTCCACCGCGGCCACCATCGGCACCGGCGAGGATATTTACCTGAAAGAGAACTTCAAGCCCCTGATCGAGGCAGGCGGCGTGGGCGTCATCCACCCCGATCTGCTCTCGTCCGGCGGCATTCTCGAAAACAAGAAGATCGGCGACATGGCGCAGGACTATGGCGTCGCAATGGCCGTGCACATGGCGGAAACCCCGGTGGCCTGCCTGGCCGCGGTGCATTCCATCGCAGCGACCGAGAACTTCCTCGCCCTTGAGTTCCACTCGAACGACTGCCCCTGGTGGTCCGACATGGTGAAGGACGCAGAAAAGCCCAAGATCGTCGACGGCTTCATGGCCGTGCCCGAAAAGCCGGGCCTTGGCATCGACGAGCTCGACGACGAAGTGCTCGCAGCCCATGTGGATCCGAGAATCCCCGGCGTTTGGGAGCCCACCGATCAGTGGAACGACTGGGATTCCAACGATCGCCTCTGGTCTTAAGCCCTTGGCTCTTGGGGCCGGCTGCTTAAACCCAAATTCCGAGTAGGTTATGGCTTTTGCCGGCATTGTTTCCAAGGCTTTGGGCGCAATGCCGGCTTCAACTTCAATTTGGGGGTAATGAACGATGCGCTTTGCAAACAAGACCGTGTACGTAACCCAGGCAAACGGAGCACTGGGTGAAACCATCGCGCTGGACTTTGCCAAGGAGGGCGCGAATCTGGTGCTGGGCAACCCCAGCGAGGC
>JAITTC010000081.1 GCA_031287285.1 Christensenellaceae bacterium | reverse complement strand
CCAGGCGGTTTTCGTCCTCGGCGAGCACATCCACCACGTCATAGGCAAAGTTAAAGCCTTCATCGACGTTCACCTTGAAGTTCTTCTGCAAATCCTCCAGCGTGGCGAAGTCGTCGCGCAGGCGGCCCACGTATTGATCATATAAAACCATCGTTTTGCCCTCCCCCTATGCGTTTGGCTGGCCCATGACCACGGCCAGGAACTGCGCGCTTTTGCCGTTCATCGCGCGCATGGCGTGCGGCACGCCGGAATCGAAGTAGATGCTGTCTCCAGCCTCGAGCACGTAGATGACCTCGCCGATATACAGCGCCATCGTGCCCTCGAGCATGTAGTTGAATTCCTGCCCGCCGTGCTCATGCAGCGCCGGCTTTTCGGATTCGGGCGCCGGCTCCACCGTCACCAGGAAGGGTTCGCCGATCTTGTTTCTAAAGGTGTGGGCCAGGTGGCGGTAGTCGTAGGCATCCCTGCGGTTGATCTTGAGCCCTTGGCCGCGCCGCACGACGGCGGCACCAGAAAGCTTGGGCGATTCCCCGGTTAGAATGTCGATCACGTCGACCCCCAAGACCCCGGCCACCGTGTAGACGAACGAGAACGAAAAGTCCCGCTTGCCGGCCTCGTAGGCCTCGTACTCAGCTAGGCTCAGGTCGCATTTTTCGGCCAGTTCCTCGGCGCTGTATTCCTCCAGCACGCGAAGGGCCTTCATCCGCTGCGCAATCTCCTTTAGCATCTCTGACATTTCGGGTTTCCTCCTTCAAGGTCGTTTTTTGTTGATGGACGCGCCGTTTTTTGGGGCCTTGGCAATAAAAAACGCCTCATCCCAATCTTCATTGGGACGAGGCGCGTTGTTTGCGCTTCGCGGTACCACCCAAGTTGGCAAGTTCCATTTCTGAAACCATGCCCGGCTCATTCAGGCTCCATCAAGCCCGCCGCCTATAACGTGGCGTCTACGTCCGCGCTTACTGCCCTTCGGCACGGCTGCTCAAGAGGGATTGTTGGCCCGCCCCGCTGCCGATTCGCACCAACCATCGACTCTCTTCAAGGGGTTCCGCGCGGCCCCCGGCTCTTTCTGCGCATTTCTTGTGCCCAAGTATAGCCGCGCGCGGGCGGGCCGTCAAGCTCTTTTTTGAAAAAATCACTCGCCATATTTTTACAGCTTGCTGATCCTCGTTTCCACATCGGCGCGCTCGAACACGCCCTTCTGGAAGTTAAGGCCCAGGCCCGGCGCCTCGCTTAGATGGATTTCGCCGCTTGAAATGCCGATATCCTCCTCGATGATCTCGGGGAAGGTCCGATAGATCGCGCGCACGGTTTCCATCTCGATGGAGTTCGTGGTCGAGATGTTGAAGTGCGCGGCCGCCTTGGTCAGCACCGGGCCGCCGCAGTTGTGCGTGGTCACGGGCAGGCGGTGGGCGTCGGCCAGCGAGGCGATCTTCTTCCCTTCGGTCAGCCCGCCGCTCCAGCTGAGGTCAATCATCACGATATCCGCGCCCTCGGCCTTCAAAAGCGGCATGTATTGCGCCCTGGTGAAGAGCCTTTCGCTGGCCAGCAGGGGGATGTTGATCTTGCGGCGCAGGGCGGCCAGATTCGCCACGTCGTCGACCAAAATCGGGTCCTCGATCCACTTGATGGCGTAGTCTTCCAGCGCCTTTGCGATGCGAATGGCCGAGGGAATGTTCCAAACCGAGTGGCATTCCAGGGCCACCTCCATCCGGTCGCCAACGGCGGCGCGGATCTTCTCGAAGGGCTCGATTCCCTTGCGCAGCTCCTCATAGCGGATGGTCTGGCCAAGGGAAGGCCGGGCAAGCCCGTCCAGCGGCCAAATCTTCATGGACTTGATGCCGCTCTGCAGCAAATCCTCGGCGAGGGTGCCTGCGTCCTGCATGAACCAGTCGTTGTCTTTCCTGCCCGTGATGCGCCCGCCGTGGTCGCCGCAGGTGTTGTAGATCGGCACGGCGCCCCGCACCTTGCCGCCCAGCAGGGTATAGAGTGGGGTGTTCAACGCCTTGCCTTTCAGGTCCCACAGGGCGATGTCCAGCGCGCTCAGCGCGCGGAGCTCCGCCCCAGCCGAACCCTGGAAGTTGCTCTGGTCGTAGATCCGCTTCCAGATGAGCTCATTGCTGAACGGATCCTGCCCCAGGGCAAATGGGGCGCAAAAGTCGTGAATCGAGGCCTCCACGCTGCGCGGCTCATTCGTCGATTCGCCAAGGCCAACAAGCCCTTCGTCGGTGTGCACCCGCAAAAAGACCGAAAGCGGGAACTGCGGAATGCGAAAGGTTTCGAGCGCGGTGATCTTCACGAAAAAACCTCCTTCATAAAGTGTGAAAGTAAGGGCGGCAAGCCCGCAAAAGCTCGCCGCCCCTTTTTCTAATTCAGCGCAAAGAAGAATCGCCCCTGCATGAGCGGCAGGCCGTCGTCGGTCTTACCGATCACATCCGCATAGATCTTGTATTTTGTGCCTAGTTCCAGTCGCTTGCCCTCGACCATTTCGACCACGATCATCTTGGGCGACGAGCTCGTGCCCGCGTTGATGCGGAAGGTATAGGGCTCTTCTGAAAGCACGGTTTCGACTTCGCCGTCAAGCCTGAAGGGCTGCGCCCTGCCCTTGTAGTTCTGCAGGTTGTCGTAATCCAGCTTATAGGCTGCCCTGGTGTAGCTGTCAACATCGGGATTATAGGTCACCGCGTGATGGAAGGGCGTGTCTTCCTCGCCGTTTTTCGAGGCGATGATCTCGATGGTGTTCTCGCCATACTTCGTCAGCTTCGCCTTGAACGAGAAGCTGCCGTTTGAGTTGAGCACGGTTTCACCCACCGTGGGGCTGGTCACCTTGATGGTCGCCCCCTCGCCCACCTTCCCCGAGATCGTCACCGTTCCCTCGTTCGAGATGGTGGGCGTGCCCACGTCGAGCGAGATTGGAATCGCCCTTCTTTCAAGGTAGATCTGCACGGTCTTGCGCACGGTCTTAAAGCCCGGGCTGCTGACCTCGATTTCAATGTCGTTATCGCCGATCGGCTGCAATTCTACGTTACGTGCCAGGATGCCCGCCGTATCCGCCTGGGTGCTGATGGATTCGGAAACGTCTTCGCCGTTGATGGTCACCTTGGAGCCGACCATCACGCGGATCCTGATCTGATAGACCGTCAGGCTCACTTCCTCGCGCCCGCCCGCCGGGGCGATGATTTCAAGCGAGGCATCAGGCGGCATCACGTGTAGGCTGATGGGCGGCAGGGCCTGGTCCTTGCCGGAGGCGCTGCGCAAAACCGGCTGAAGCGTTACGTCCACGGCCTCTTCCACGATTCTGTCGCCAATCAGGCGGCTGTCTTCCACTTGAAAGATGCCCGCGCCGCCCACGATGGTCACGTTCTGGTTCAGGGGCTCGGGGATATAGATTACGTCCCCGTCGGTGCCCTCAAAGGTGATGATGTGGCCCGGCTGGCCATTCACGGTGCCGGTTTGCACGTTTGAGCTTTCGGCAGGCGCGCTCGGCGGCGGGGAGGCAGCCGCCCCCTGGGAGCCGCCCTCTATCGCGCCGCGGATCGCCCCGATGCCCTTGACCACGCCGAAGATGAGCAGCGCAAGAACCAGCAGGCAGCCCGCGATGATCAACCCAAACTGCAGGGGGTTGCGCAGCATGGCGCTGTTCTTCAGCGGGATGCTCAGCGGCCCTTCGCGCCTGGGCTCCTCCTCCTGATTGCGGCTGGAATGCTGCCGAATCAGCCCGGAGTCACTTTCACCCTGGCGGGAGCTCGCGGGCTCCTGGGCCGTCGGCCGCCGTATGCCGGGCTCGCCCAAAGGATCCTGGCGGCGCGAAAAGCCCTCCCTCAGCGCGGAAGTTCTGCTGCTATAGCCGGCCCCGCGCCCGGTTTGCGCCGGGGATGCGCCTTCAGCTCCGCCTTGCCTTGGTACTCTTCTTGAGCCAAAACCCAGATCTTCAAGCTCGCCAGGCTGCCTCTGGCTCTGCCTGGAGCCAAAGCCCTCGTCCCGCAGCGCGCTTTGCGCCTGCCGGGCGGTTTGCTGCGGAGCAGCAGCATGGAAGGCCCCCTGCTGCGGCCGATACGCGAGGCCGGGCTGGGAAAGGCCCCCGCTTTGCGGCTGATAGGCCGCGTTATTGGGCTGCATCCCGCCGTTTTGAGGCCCCTGCGGGCGGGCCTGCGCCGAGCCGAAGCCCTGGTCCCTCAGGCCCTGCGCCTGCCGCGCCGTGGGCTGCGCAGCCGCCCCCTGGGGCGGGTAAACGGCGCCGGGCTGCGCCTGATAGGCCGCGTTATTGGGCTGCATCCCGCCGTTTTGGGGCCCTTGCGGGCGAGCCTGCGCCGAGCCGAAGCCCTGGTCTCTCAGGCCCTGCGCCTGCCGCGCCGTGGGCTGCGAAACCGCCCCCTGATGCGGGTACACGGCCCCCGTATTGGGCTGCATCCCGCCGTTTTGGGGCCCTTGCGGGCGGGCCTGAGCCGAGCCAAAGCCCTGGTCCCTCAAGCCCTGCGCCTGCCGCGCCGTGGGCTGCGAAACCGCCCCCTGAGGCGGGTAAACGGCCCCCGTATTGGGCTGCATCCCGCCGTTTTGGGGCCCTTGCGGGCGAGCCTGCGCCGAGCCGAAGCC
>JAITTC010000079.1 GCA_031287285.1 Christensenellaceae bacterium | reverse complement strand
AAGGCGGGGGAAGGCGCGCGAAAGCGCCGTTTCGCGCCTTTCCATTCGGAAGGGAACGCGCAGAAAGTCGCCGTTTTTGGGCACGAAGGTCGTGGTGCGAGCGCGCTCGTGCTTCAGGCGGTAAAGGTCGAGATCGGCAAAGGTCAGGCCCGTTGAAAAGCGCTGGGATTCGCCCAGAACGGTGCCGTTTTCGCAAAGGAGATTGTGCCCGGCAAAGACGAGATCCTGGCTAGATTCGCCAAAGCCCGCGTCCGCGTAGAGGTAGGCGGAAACGGTTTTGGCGGATTGCATGGAAACGAGCTGGCGGCGAAAGGCAGCCTTGCCCACGACCTCGTTGGAGGCGGATGGGTTGACGAGCACCATGGCGCCGCCCAAGGCGAGCGCGCTCGAGGGGGGATCGACCACCCAAAGATCCTCGCAGATCTCGATGCCGACGGTGAATTCAGGGAAGTCTTCGCACGCAAAGAGCAGATTCGGCCCGAAGGGCAGCTCTTGCCCAAGGAAGGGGATCAAGCGGCGCGAAAGCCCGGGCGAGAAGTGCCGAGCCTCGTAAAATTCGGTGTAGTTGGGGATGTTCTGCTTGGGAACCAGGCCCAAGATCCGCCCTTCATAAACGAGGGCCGCGCAATTATAGAGCTTGCCCTCTAAGGAAATGGGAAGCCCGACGACCAGCAGCATGGGAAGCTCCGCGCATTCCTTCGCGATGAGGGAAAGCGCTTCTTTGGCGCCGCGCAGCAGGGTTTCTGAAAGGAAGAGATCCCCGCAGGTGTAGCCGGTGACCGAAAGCTCCGGGAAGGCGGTGAGCGCGGCGCCTGCGGCCGCCGCCTCCGTCGCCAGGCGAATGATCTCCCTCGCGTTTTTTTGCGGGTTGGCCACGCTGATTTCAGGCGTGGCGCAGCAGAGCTTGATCAATCCATCCTTCATATTAAAAACCGCCTCTCAAAGGGGATTCGAAACACCAAGAAGTATACCCGCTTTTTTGCTTTAAGGCAATGCGGGAAGCGCCGCCCGCTTTTTTTGCCGCGGAATGCTTGCATAAAAGCGCTGAAATCGACAAAAGCCGGAAGACTGCCCTTGTTTTTGGCGGCACGGTATGTTAAAATTCATTAAATTAGGAAGGCTGGGTGTTATTTCATGCCGAACTTTGTTGGCCACACGCAGGGGGAGCGGCAGCAGCCCTTAAAGGCGCACCTGGAAGGCGTGGCAGAGCGCGCGGGGCGCTTCTCGGAATCCTTTGGCTGCGCGGCGCTTGGCTACCAGACCGGCCTTGTGCACGATGTGGGCAAATATGCGCGGGCCGCGCAAAAGAGGCTTACGCAAAACGGCCCCAAGGTCGACCATTCCACGGCGGGCGGGCAGCTATTGGTGGGCGAAAACCCCAATATTTTGGGGAAAATCACGGCCTATTGTGTGCTTGGCCATCACTCCGGCCTGCCAAACGGCGGCGGCGAGAGCGACCCTGCCGGAACCCCGAGCCTTTGCGGCAGGCTGAAGAAGAAGGTCGGCGAGTATGGGGAGTATGCCTCTGAAATTCGGCTTTCGCCCCTAACGCCGCCGGGCTTTCAGCCCGTGGAGGGGAGCATGGGCTTTTCGCTGGCGTTTTTGACGCGGATGCTCTTTTCGGCCCTCACGGACGCCGACTTTTTAGACACAGAAGCCTTCATGCAAGAAGGATCGCCGCGCTTTGAGGGCTATGCCGCAATCGAGGAGCTGCACGCGCGCTTAGCGCGGTATATAGAGCCCTTTCTGGCCCCCACGAACGCCTTGAACGCCAAGCGGACCGAGATTTTGCAGGCCTGCTTGCGGGCCGCGGAAGACCCGCCTGACCTTCGGAGCCTGACGGTGCCCACCGGCGGCGGCAAGACGATCTCTTCCCTGGCCTTTGCCCTGGCCCACGCCCGCAAGCACGGCAAGGAAAGGGTGATTTACGTCATTCCCTATACGTCGATCATCGAGCAGAACGCGGCGGTTTTTTCGAGGATATTGGGCGAAGAGAACGTGCTCGAGCACCACAGCAGCGTGCGGTATGAAAACCCCTCGGACGAGGGCCCGGCGGGCGGCGACGAGCGGAAAAACGCAAAGCATCTCGCGACCGAGAACTGGGACGCGCCCGTGGTCGTGACGACCAACGTGCAGTTCTTCGAGTCGCTGTTCGGCAGCAGAGGCTCGGCCTGCCGAAAGCTGCACAATATCGCGAATTCCGTGGTGATATTCGATGAAGCCCAGATGCTTCCAATTTCCAATCTGGCTCCCTGCGTGCGCGCCATCGCGGAGCTGGTGCAAAACTACGCCTGCACGGCGGTGCTTTGCACGGCCACGCAGTCATCGCTGGAGTTTTTGCTGCCCAAAGGGCTTCATTGCAAGGAGATGATCCTAAACCCGCCCGAG
Source organism: Christensenellaceae bacterium (assembly GCA_031287285.1). Lineage (GTDB taxonomy): Bacteria > Bacillota > Clostridia > Christensenellales > UBA1750 > JAITGM01. The sequence goes on along the minus strand of JAITTC010000079.1, from coordinate 2,208 downwards.
CTTTACGAATTCTTTCGCAGGAATTCCATCAAGGAGCTGGGCGCCCTTTCGGACGCGGAGCTGGCAGAAGGGCTGCGAGAGCATTCCGCCGCGCTTTGCGTGGTGAACTCGCGCAAGCAGGCCCAGGCGCTCTATCGGCTGATCGAAGGCGAGGGGAGCTACCATCTTTCGACGCGAATGACGCCTTCTCATCGGCGCAGGGTGCTGGAGGAGATTCGCGGGCGGCTGCGGGAAGCTCTGCCCTGCCGGGTTGTTTCAACCAGCCTCATTGAAGCTGGGGTAGACCTTGACTTCCCGGCCGTGTACCGGGCAAAGGCCGGGCTTGATTCGGTGATTCAGGCCGCAGGGCGCTGCAACCGCGAGGGCAGGCGGGGCAGGGAAGAGAGCTTCGTCTATGTCTTTGAATCGAGCGAAGACTACGGCATTCCAAGGCAGATTCAACAGAACTTGGCGGCTTTTGACCTGGTGGAGCGCCAGGTCGAGGATCTGACCTCGCTCGAGGCGATTTCCGCTTATTTTAACCAGCTCTATCACATTAGGGGCGAAGAAGGCCTGGATCAAAAGCGCATCTTGCAGGCCTTTGAAGCGAACTGGCAGGATGTGAGCTTTCCCTTTGCCGATGTGGCCAGGGATTTTAAGATCATCGACGAAGAGAGCTTCAGCCTGCTCATTCCAACAGAGCAGGAAGCGAAGGAAATTCGCGATGCGCTGCGCCGCGGGGAACGCAGTCGCTCACTCTTGCGCCGCATGGGGATGTATAGCATCTCGCTGCGCAAAAGGGAGCTGGATGAGCTGCGAAGAGCAGGCTATGCGGAGGCGCTCGACGAGCAAATCTTCGCGCTGGCCGATATTCAGGGCGTTTACAGCGAAAAAACCGGCCTGCCGCTTGAGATAGAGGCCGGGGAGGCGATCTTCTTTTGAGCTTGATATTTCCGTAGGAGGTGAGCCCATGGGATATGGTTTTACGGTGGAGGCCTGGGGCGAATACGCGCTGTTTTCAAGGCCCGAGCTGAAGGTGGAGCGCGTTAGCTACGACTGCATCACGCCCTCGGCTGCGCGCGGGCTGTTGGAAGCCGTCTTTTGGAAGCCCGCGATTCGCTATGTGATCGACGAGATCGTGGTGTTAAACCCCATTCGCTTTACGAACGTGCGAAGAAACGAGGTGGGCGCCAAGATCCTGGCCAGCGATCTGCGCGGCGTGATGATGGGCGGCGAAAGGCAGCTCTATTTGGCCGCGCATGAGCAGATCGCCCAGCGCGCCTCGATGCTTCTGCGCGAGGTGCGCTACTTGATCAGCGCGCACTTTGAGCTGACCGAGCGCGCGGGGCAGACCGACACGCCCGAGAAGTTCTATAACATGATCCTGCGCAGGCTGCGCAAGGGCCAAAACTACCACCAGCCCTGCTTTGGCGCGCGGGAGTTCCCGGCCAACCTTCGCTTGGTCGAGGAGGGGGAGGAAAGGCCAAAGGGCATCGAGGGCGAGAGGGATTTGGGCCTCATGCTCTATGACATGGACTATTCCGGCGCGGAAATCACCCCCGGCTTCTTCCGCGCGAGGATGAAGGACGGGGTGTTGGATCTTCGGGAAGTGGAGGTGCTGAAATGATCCTGCAGGCGCTGACGGAGCATTACAAGGCGCTGCGAAGGCGTGATTTGGCGCCTGGTTTTGGGTGGAGCAGTAGGCGGGTTTCGTTTGCGCTGCAGCTTTCACCCGAGGGGGAGCTGCTTGGCTTGACTCCGCTCGTCAATGCGGTGCAACAGGGCAAAAAGATGGTGGAGCTGCCGCAGACGATGCAGGTGCCGGAGCCCGCGGTGCGCTCCGGGGTCACCCCCGTATCCAACTTCTTGTTTGATAATGGCAGCTATATCCTTGGCTTTGACGAAAAGGGCAAGCCAGGACGTTCGATCGAGTGCTTTGAGGCCTGCAAAGCACTGCATTTAAGGCTGCTCGAAGGCGTTGAGAACCCCATGGCGGCTGCGATTCGCGGCTATTTTGAGAAATGGGACCCGCGCCTGGCCAGGGAGCACCCGGCGCTGAGCGGCAGGCTTGCGGAGTTTAAAAGCGCGAACTTCATCTTTTCGCTAAACGGGGATTGGGCCCAGGAAGACGAGGTTTTGCGCGGGGTTTGGGATAAGGCCTATGCTTTAAGGGGCGAGGGTGAAACGGCGCTTTGCCCGGTGACCGGCGAAGCCAGCCTGCCCCTTGAA
>JAITTC010000053.1 GCA_031287285.1 Christensenellaceae bacterium | reverse complement strand
ACGGGGAGGGCTTCTTCAACTTGCTCACCCATGGCGGCCACAACCGCGTTGACCTGCCCAAAAAGGGCCGAATTGCCGCACAACCACGAGCAAAGAAGCCTTGAAGGGCGGAACCTCCTCAGGGCTTTTCGTTTGGCGGCATCAAAAGCGGGCTGCATCCCCGCAGCCGGACGGCCTTCTTCAACTTGCTCACCCATGGCCATGGTGGCCACAATCGCGCTGACCTGCCTAAAAAGGGGCCGAATTTCCGCATAATCACGTGCAAAGAGACCTTGAGGGCAAAACCCATCAAGGCTTTTCGTTTAGCGGCATTGAAAGTGGGCTGCATCTGCAGCTGAACGGCCTTCCGATCTATTGCTCGGGCGGCACTTTGGCGACCGCCCAGATGGCGGGTTTCGCCGCGAGAAGGCTTGATTACGCCCTCCTTTGCGGGGGATAGCTTTTTTCAATAGGATCCTCGAGCGAAGCCACGCGCTGTGCGGCGCCCAATCAGCTCCACGTGGAGCCTGGCGAAGAAATCGAGCTCTAGGCGCTTCAGCCAAACAGATCAAGCAAAAAGCGTGCCACGCCGTCCTCATCGTTAGAGAGCGCGACGATCTTCGCGGCGGCCTTGGCCTCCGGCTGGGCGTTTTCAACCGCGACGCCGATGTCTGCTGCGCGCAGCATGCCCACATCGTTTAAATTATCGCCAAAGCAAACCAAATACTTGGCGCCGAGTAGCTCCTTCACGCGAAGCGTGCCGCTTTCTTTCGTGGCCTCCGCGGGCATGATCTCGAGCCAATGATACGAGGGGCGGTAGGTATCGGGCATGAAGCTCGCGCGAAGCCCCGCGATTTTAGGGACTTCCTCAAAAAGAGGGGCGAGCAATTCCGGCTCTAGCAGGCAGGAAATATAAAAGACTTCGCCGTCGAAGAGCGAGGCTCGGTCGTCAACGATGCGAAGGCGGGGATCGCCCTTTTGGCGGATGGTGTAATGCTCGATCGTCTGGTTGTGCGCCGTGCTCAAGAAGCTCACGCGCTCGCGGCCCTCAAGGATGGAATAAACCACGAAATCAATGCCGTGGCGGCGAAAAAGCGCGTCTACGACCTCGTATTGGCGGGGGGTAAAGCAAGATCCATCGATGATCTCGCCGCTTTTGGGCTCCACGATGTGCACGCCGTTGTGCGTAACCGCAAGGCTTGAAAGCGCGAGCCCCTTGAGCGCGGGCTTTGCCGAGAGGAAGCTGCGCGCCGTGGCGACGGTGAACCGCAGCCCTCTTTGCATGAGCTCCCGCAGGGTTTGATGGGTGAAGTCCGAAATCAAGCCTTGGGAATTCAGAAGGGTACCGTCTATATCCGAGATGAAAACGCTGTTATTCAGGTCCAAGTCGCCAGGCAGCTGAGGATATGGCATGGTTTTGGCTCCTTTTTTGTCGTTTCGCTAAGCCATAGCATAGCATAAATCCTTGTAAAGTCAAAGTGCCAGCGCTTGTGAAGCGCTGCCTGCCGGCATATACTGCTTTCAAACGCTTACGGGGAAAGAGGGGCGAAGCCATTGGCGAATCGATTCCAAACGGCGATTTTGGGCCTTGGGCTCATGGGGGGCTCGCTGGCCTACGCCCTGAAGGGCTTCAGAGGCGGCGAGCGCGTGGGTTATGATTTGGATGAGGAAGCACTGCAATCCGCCTTGGCAAGCGGGGCGATCGACAAGAGGGCTTCCTCGCCGGAAGAAGCCGCAAAAGAAGCCGACCTTGTTCTGTTCTGCTCCGCGCCCAGCGGCATTTTTGAGAATATGCTGCGCTGCTTCCCGCATTTAAAGCCAGGGGCTGTGGTTTCTGAAATCTGCGGCGTGAAGAGCGAGATGCTGCGCTTCGCCGCGAAGCATCTGCCAAAGCATGCCCGCTATGTGGGGCTGCACCCGATGGCCGGCAAGGAAGTCGGCGGCTTTTCGAATGCGGATGGCGCGCTGTTTAAGGGCACGGGCTTTCTTTTGGTGCCGCCTGAGCCCGCAGACGAGGGAGCTCTTTCGATGCTAAAGGAGCTTTCGGCCCATGTCGGCGCCGGGCGCGTCGTGGTGAACGACGCGGCCGCGCACGACCTCATCATCGGCTATTCCAGCGACCTGATGCACATCGCGGCCGCGGCCTTGGTTGAAGACTACCCCCAGGGCCTAAGCCTTGCGCACACGGCGGGCGCTTTTCGCGACTGCACGCGGGTGGCGCGCATAGACGCCGGGCTATGGCGCGAGCTGCTGCTCGGCAACGCCGAAAACATCACCCCGCACCTGGACGTGCTCACCGATCGCCTCGCCGCCTTTTCGGCCGCGCTCAAGGCCCAGGACGGCGAATTCGTCGAGGGCTTTTTGAGCAGGGCGAACGAAAACAAGCGCAAAATCGCCGAACTTTAAACGAGCGCGCGGTTAAAGCGTTTTGGAGTAATACAGCACCAAAGCGCCGCCATCGAACTCAGAGCAAACAAAGCGGGCGTAGCCCCAGTGCAGGTAAATGGCTAAATTTCGGGCCTCGGCGGCCTCAACGCCGATGCTGAGCGCCTGAAAACCAGCTTCTTTTGCGCTCTTTTCCATAAGCCGCATCATTTTTGAGATCTGCCCCTTGCCCTCGTGGGCCTTCTCGATCCTCAAGGCGTTTACGTTCGCGATGGTCTTGCCGTCCGCGAGCTCCAGCCTGCCGCCAACCGCGCCGCATTTTGGCGAAAACAGCAGCGTTCCCTCGCCGATGGGTTCCCCATCGGCCAAGACGGCGAAGGTCTGGCACAAGCCCCGGCGATTATCCTCGATATATTGGGCGGCCCAGCTCGGCCAGCGGGCATCCCCGGGGTGCGCGTCGATGCTCTTTTGCCAGATGCGGGCCAGCTCCGCTTCGCTGGCCGGCTTGCAGCTATAGACGGGTTCATTCATGTCGTCTCATTCTCCTTCTTGGGGCAGTTTACAGCCGGGTTTCATTGACCCCGCAACGCCGCGAGGTTCCTGCGGAAGACCGCTGCATAGAAGGGGTCCATTCCAAGCTTTTTCAAAAGCTCTTCTGAGGCCTTGCCGCCTAAAAGGGCCTCGCTTTCGGCTTCATCCAGCTCGATCGTCAGCATTTCGCTTAAAAACTGGCTGTTTTGCGGGCAGCAAAACTGGCACTTCGTGCAGCCGATCAGCGCGTTGTGCCAGGAGGGTTCCACCCATGCGGGGAACTCGCCGCCTTGCTCGTTGAGCCAGGTTAGGCAGCGGCCGATCTCGACCAATTCGCTCTGCTCGCTCAGCGCGCCGGTTGGGCAGTTTTTTATGCAAAGATGGCAGCCTTCGCAGCATTCCGCCCGGGCGAAGGGCTCGAACAGAGCGCCGTCTGCCGGAAGATCTGAAAAGAATAGATTCAGGGTAAGAAAGCTGCCCATGCCGCTGACCAGGATGGTATTGTTTCTGCCATAGCGGCCAAGGCCGGCGTGCGCCGCGATGGCCTTGCGCGGCAGGCGAGGCGCGCTTTTAAGGGAAAAGCCCTCTTTGTGCAGCAAGGCGCCGAGGTAGCCGTGAATTCGCTCTTCGGCATTCTCAAAGTCCACATAGCCGGCCGGGATGGCGACATCCTTCATGCTGCCGCCCACGCCATGAAGCTTCAGCGTCGCCGCCTTGCTTGGCGAGGCGACGATGAGGAGCGAACGGGCCGAAAAGCCGAGATCTTTTCTTGGGCTAAAGTCGAAAAACGGGGAAGTATCCAGGCCGAATCGGTCGAAATCGAGCTGAACGTCAGGGAGTCTGTCGGCCGAGAGCAGGGCGAGCCTATCGCCATGGCAATTTGCCGCCTCTTGCAGGGCGTGGAGCATAAATGAAGCCCCCTTTTGCGCGTTTTTGCATTTTTCCCCAGTGTAGGGCGCCAGAGCGCGGAAGTCAATCGCGAAAAGCCTTAAAGCCCTTGGCGATGCGGCCCAGACCCGCAGACTTAAGGCAAGTTGCCAATGGGCCAAGAGGCGTTTTCAACCGCCGGGTTCCTCTTAAAGCCAGGGTCATCCCAAAATGACCGGGCGCTTAGCCAAGAAATGAAAACCCCTTCACTTAAAGCGCCGGCACCAACCGAGCCTGCTCGCTTGCGGCCTCCCTGCGCCGCAGAGCTTGCATTTTTATGCCTAATCTGTTAGAATACCCTTAACAAAACGATGGTTTTGCAAATACACAAAAGAGGTGGAGAAAAGGCATGAATCAGCGCAAGTACGGAAAGAAGCTGGGCTTTGAGGTTTCGGCCCTGGGCCTTGGCTGCATGCGTTTGCCCCGCAAGACGGACGCGGAGGGCAAGGTGATCGTGGATCGCGAAAAGGCCTATGAGCTCATCCGCTATGCAGCCCAGAACGGCATCAACTACTTCGACACGGCCTATGGCTACCACAACCAGACGAGCGAAGAGGTTCTTGGCGAGGCGCTCGAGGGCGGCCTGCGCGAAAAGGTCAAGATCGCGACCAAGCAGCCCTTCAACGTGATGACCACGCAGGGCGACATCAGGCGCAACCTCGAAAACACGCTGAAGAAGCTCAGAACCGACTACATCGACGTGTACCTGATCCACAACATTCAGGCGCCGTTTTGGGATGAGATCAAGCGCCGCAAGGTGATTGAGGAATACGAAAAGTTCCGCGCGGAAGGGCTGATTCGCGGCATCGCATTCTCGTACCACGGGCAATTTCCCTGCTTTAAGGATGTGCTCTCGTATTACGACTGGGATATGTGCCAAATTCAGCAAAACCTCGTTGATATCGACCACGAAGCCACCGAGGAAGCCATTCGGCTGGCCGGCGAAAAGGGCAGCGCTCTGGTCATCATGGAGCCACTTCGCGGCGGCGGGCTGGCCGTCCCCCCATCGCCGGTGCAAAAGGTCTATGACGAGGTCGCTCCCGGGCGCTCCGGTGTGGAATGGGCCTTTCGCCACCTGCTGAATTACCCGCAGGTCAGCACGATTTTGAGCGGGATGACCACCATGGAACAGCTTAAAGAAAACATCGCCATCTTCTCAAAGCCGGACGCCGTGGCAGGCTGCCTGAGCGCCGCCGAAAAGCGGGCTCTGCTCAGCGCGAAGAAGACCTACGAGTCCTTGACCGCCGTGCCCTGCACGGGCTGCGAATACTGCCTGCCCTGCCCGCAGGGCGTGGCGATCCCCGGCGTGTTCGCGGGCTATAACGAGGGCTTCATGTTCGAGAACTTCGCCCAGCCGCAGCGCAGCTACATGTTTATGACAAGGCGCGGGGCCGACGCCTCCAAGTGCGTGGAGTGCGGCGCCTGCGAAGCCAAGTGCCCCCAGCAAATCGCCATCATCGAGGAGCTGAAAAAGGCCCACGAGAAGCTGGCCGGCTGGGCAGAGTAAAAAACGAAGGCATCCAAGCCTGGGACTTTGGGTTTTTCGCCCGAAGTCCCCTTCGTTTTTCTATGAACGCGCCCAAAAATCACCGCCATACAATTTCCTGATGCGCGGCCCCTTCGTTTTTGATATACTGGCGGATGAAGGGCCTTAACCCAGCGGGCGGCCCGGCTGCAATTTGGGAAGAATGAGGGGAAAGCATGGCAGTTGTATTGATCCCGGCTTATAAGCCGGCGCGCAGGGAGGGCCCGCGAGAGGCCGATCAGCCCAGCGAATCGATGCAGGACCTGCTCGATGAGCTCTTTGCCCTTGGAGGCTTTGAAGCCGTCGTCATCGTGGACGACGGCAGCGGGGAAGGCTATGCAGCGGAGTTTTGCAGGGCGGAAGAAAGGGGCGCGCTGGTGCTTCGGCACGCGGTGAATAGGGGAAAGGGCCAGGCGCTGAAGACCGGCCTGAATTTCATCCTCGAGCGCTACCCCGGGCAGGGCGTCGTCGCCGCGGACTGCGACGGCCAGCATACCCGGGAGGATATTCTGCGCCTATGCAAGCTGCTGGACGAAGGCGAGAGCGCGCTGGTTTTAGGAAGCCGCGTTTTGCCCAAATCAAGTCC
>JAITTC010000033.1 GCA_031287285.1 Christensenellaceae bacterium | reverse complement strand
GGTCTTGCGGCCATCCGCCGCGGTGATGGTGCTGAGCTTCTGCAAATACTGCGGCTGCGAGCCGATGACGGCCCCAACGCCCGCGTCCGCGAGTTTTTTCGCCCAGTCCTTCTGCGCTTGGGTAAGCTCCGACGCGCCGCCGTCGCCCCAGTACACGCAGGCGACGACGAAATCAGCCCCCGCTTCTTTGACGGCGAGCATGTCAGCGCTCAAGGCGGCCTCACTCAGCAGGCGCACATGGCCCTGGCTCTCTGCTGAGGCTTCCACCGCTTCCAGGCTATAGCTGAGCACGGCCACGCGCAGCCCCTCGCCCTCCAGGATGCAGGGCGAGTCGTCTTCCGCGCTCTCGGTGCCAAAGCCGATGCCGACGAGCCCCGCGGCTTGAACCAGCCCGCGGGTTTCCCGAGCGCCGTCCAGCCCGTAATCGTAGCCATGGCCGTTGTCTAGGGTTAAAACATCAAAGCCGATCGCCTTCAGCGCGCCCAGCAAGGGCTCCGGCGTCTTGCGCTCGCTGTATTCGCCGCCCTTTGAGATCGTGGTGCCCAGAGCCCCGAGCAAAAAGTCAAACTGCGCGGTGTAGGGGTGAATTTTCGCAAAAACCTCGCTGAAGTCATAGCTGGATTCGGCCCTGGCCCCCTGCAGGAGCCCGGAACCGCCTGCGATTTCCCCCACGGCGCCGAAGTGCAGCAGCCCGCTGCCGACCGGCTCCTGGCTGTCTTCCGGCGAGGGCGAAGGGGAAGCGCTTGGCGTAATGCTGGGCGTCGCCGCAGGCGGCGTAGGCCCTTGCTCCGCCGTCTGCGGCGTGGGGCTTTGTTCCTCGCCGGGCAGGCCGCCGGGGCCGCCCATCAGGCCGGCCGCCAAGAAATAGCCGCTGGCCCCTACGATAGCGAGCGCCAAGGCCGCAAAGGCAATCCTTCCCCAGTTGAGCCTTGGCTTTCGCGCCCTGTTGCGCGTATATAGCATGAGGCAAGTCCTTTCCTTCCGAGCTGCCGGCGCGCAAAACGCCGAAAGCACACGAAATCACCAACAATAGTGTAACATATCCCGCGAAAAAAGGCAATCACGGCGGCGCGGCATCCGCACCCCATGGCATCGCCGCTGATGCGCCGCAGGTTTTATATTGGAATCGCATGAGGGCTATGAAAACGAGCTCATTCGCGGTTCGATTGAGCCTCCCTCTGCCGGTCACAGCCCCGCGCGGCCTGTTCTTCGCCCGCTCCAGCAACAAGGCGCCGCTTCCAGCGCCCGCCCCATGGCATCGCAGCTGATGCACCACGGGCTTTATATTAGAATCGCATGGGACTATGAAAACGAGCTCAATCGCGATTCGATTGGGCCCCCCTCTGCTGGCCATGCCTCCTTGCGTCTGTTCCTCGTCCGCCCCAGCAACAAGGCGCCGCTTGCGGAGGAAGCCAACCCGCGGTGTCATCACCATCGAATCGCTGCCTGCGCCCGACGAAGGCCGAGTTGGAGGGCACTTGGGCCAAATTTCCGGCGAAGCTGACCTCCTCGCACCCGCCGACCGAAGCGCCGCTTGCGGAGGAAGCCGACCCTACGCGCCAGTACGAGCCCCTATATCGAGCATTGGGCCCGCGCTGGCAGCGTTAGAGGGCTTCACCGCTCATCGCGGCGGGCGCTTACCCGGGCTTCATCAGCGAAGTCGACATCGCCCCGGTGGCCTTTAGGCGGCTGGCGTCTGCATCGGCGCTTTGCCCTGTTAGGGCGAGCGGCTGGCAGATGGACTCTGACTGACCATCACCATCGAATCGATGCCAAAAATCGCCGCCTGCGCCCGATGAAGGCCGAATTTGAGGGCATTCGAGCCGAATTTACGGCGAAGCTGACCGCCCCACACCCGCCGACCGAAGCGCCGCTTGCGGAGGAAGCCGAGCCTACGCGCCAGTACGAGCCTCTATATCGAGCATTGGGCCGGCACTGGCCAGCACCAAGGGGCTTCGCTGCTCATCGGCGGCGGACGCTTACCCGGACTTCATCAGCGAAATCGACATCGCCTTGGGTGGCCTTCACGCGGCCGGCGCCTGCATGGGCGGTGCCATCCCATCGAATCGCTGCCTGCGCCCGACGAAGGCCGAATTTGAGGGCATTCGAGCCGAATTTGCGGCGAAGCCAGCCGCACTGCCCCGTCAACAAGGCGCCGCTTACGGAGGAAGTCGACCCTACGCGTCAGTACGACCCTCTATAAGAAGAAGCGCTCGAGGCTGATCTCGGGCGCTTCTTCATTCATTTTTAGGGGCGCTTAAGCCCTCCGATCGCTTCCGTACCGAAGGAGCCTTAAGGCGTTGAGCACGCAAAGCAGGGTCACCCCCACATCCGCGAAGACGGCCAGCCACATTCCGGCCAGGCCAAGCGCCGCAAGGGCCAGGAACAGCGCCTTGACGCCCAGGGCGAAGGCCGCGTTTTGCTTTACGTTGGCCATCGTGGCGCGCGCGATGTCAATCGCGCGAACAAGCCCCTTCGGGCTGCCCTGCAAAAGCACCAGGTCGGCTGCCTCAATGGCCGAATCGGCGCCCGAAAGGCCGATTGCCACGCCCACATCGGCAGCTAGCAGGCAGGGGGCATCGTTCACCCCGTCGCCCACATAGGCCTTCACGCGGCCTGGCAGCGCTTGCAGCGCCTCGACCTTTTCATCGGGCAGCAGCTCGCCGCGCACCGCAATGCCCAGGGTGCCTGCCACGCCCTGCGCCACGGCCTTCACATCGCCAGAAAGAAGGGCGATGCTTTGCACGCCGCGCTGCCGCAGAGCCTCGATCGTGCCAAAAGCATCCGGATGCAGGCTGTCTTCCAGCTGAATGGAGCCCAAATAGCGCCCGTTTTGGGCCACGAGCACGCCGCTGCCCTCTAAGGCCGGGGCGTCGATACCGTTTTCGCGCAAAAGCCTGGCATTGCCCACGAGCAGGGTACCACCATCGAGCTGTGCGCGAAGGCCGCGGCCCGCGAACTCCTCCACATGGCTTGCCTTCGGCGCGTTTGGCGCCGCGGAAGCGATGATTTTGGCGATTGGGTGGTCTGAAGACCGTTCCGCGGAAGCGGCCAGGCGAAGAAGCTCCTCTTCGCCCAGGCTGCCCTCCGGGTTCAGCTTCCCCACGCGCAGCTTGCCCAGGGTGAGGGTGCCCGTCTTATCGAAGGCCACGGAATCGACCTTCGCGAGCTGTTCAAGCACCGCGCCGCCCTTGCAGAGCAGGCCGCGCCGGCTGGCCGCGCCGATGCCGCAGAAGAACGAGAGCGGAATCGAGAGCACCAGCGCGCAGGGGCAAGAGATGACCAGGAAGCTCAGCGCGCGGTAGAGCCAAGTGCTGAAATCTCCTACAAACAGCGGGGGAAGCAATGCCAGAAGCGCCGCCAAAAGCACCACGACCGGCGTGTAGACCTTCGCAAAGCGCCTGAAGAAGCGCTCGGCCTGCGCCCTGCCCTTGACTGCGTCGCGAATGCGGACAAGGCTGCGGCTCAGGGCCGAATCAGCTGCAGCCCTGCTCACGCGCAGGCGGAGCAGGCCGCTTTGGTTGATGAAGCCCGCGAGCAATTCGACGCCCTCAAAGGCCTCGCGCGGGAGGGATTCGCCGGTCATGTCGCGGGTATCCACGCTGCCGCTGCCGCTGAGCACCACGCCATCCAGCGGCACGCGCTCGCCGGGGCGCAGTTCGATCACATCGCCCACGCGCACGGCCGCGGGCTCCACGCGCCGCAGTTCTTCGCCCACAACGAGATTTGCGTGGTCCGGCCTGACGGCCAGCAGCGCCCCAATCGAGGCCCTTGAGCGCCGCAGCGCCGCAGCCTGCAGCTGTTCGCCCAAGTTAAACAGCAGCATAACTATCGCGCCCTCGGCAAAATCGCCAAGCGCCAGCGCGCCGATGGTCGCCACCGCCATGAGCAGGTTTTCATCCAAGGGGCTGACCAGCGGGCGGCGAACCAGCGAAACGAAGAAGCCCTTCAGCAGCCGGAAGGTCGTTTCCAGCACCTCAAGCCCGGCCAGCAGCCAGGCAGCGACGAAGCAAAACGGCTTTGCGGCCTGCGGCAGAAGGAGCCCAAGGGCAAAGGCCAGCGCGGCTCCGCCCAGCAAAAGGCGATCCTTCCAGGGGGATTCCTCTTCCTCTGCTTCGTCTTCATCGTCTTCCTCGACCGCGCGCACGGAAAGGCCCCTCTCGGTTTCATCCGCAGCCTTTTGGATGGACTCGCTCAGGCCTTCAAGGCTCTTTTTCGCGCTGAGCAAAATCAGGCCCTGCGAAAGATCCACGCTCGCGTCGTCGACCCCGTCGATTCGCTTGAGCTTGGCTTCCAGCCTTGCGGCACAGTTCGGGCAGTCCAGCCCTTCGATTCGGTAACGAAGTTCGCTCATTCGCGCTCCCTCCTTCAAAACAAACATATGAGCATTTGCTCACATATAGTATAATCGACGAGCGCCTGAAGCGCAACGGGGCAAACTGTTAATTTTTTGTTTTCATCCCACTGACCTGCCTCGCCTTTTGGGGGCGCATCGTCTATAATTGTAGGCAGAAAGACTCGGATGGGAGGCGAAGCCATGTCGTTTTTGCGCAAGGTCATCATCGCGGTTTGCGTCGTGGTGTTAATGGTCGGCCTTTTTGACTTTGGCGGCGAAACCTTCGACTACTTTGCCCAGAGCTTCGAAAACGACTCAAGCGCAGACGCCGTC
>JAITTC010000228.1 GCA_031287285.1 Christensenellaceae bacterium | reverse complement strand
AAGGCAAAGCGCACCACAGGCCGCCGACCGGCCCTGCCAACCCATTGCGCCGCCGCAAACCCTCCCTCACAGCCAAAAAAGAAGCGCCCAAACGCGATGGGGCGCTTCTTTTCCCGCTTGAATTCTGATTTTCGTGCCGCTATTCGTCGCGGTCGTTGTCGTCGTCGGGCTTATCGCCCACCGCCCCGCCCGTCAGTTCAGACGAAAAGCGCTTGAGCCTGCCGCCCAGGTTCCCGAAGCCGCCGCTGAGCAGCGCAAAGGCCAATACCCCAAGCACGGCCAGCCCCAGAATCCAGGCGATGCCGCTGCCGCTGCCATCGCCACGGTTATTGTTCTGCTGCGACTGCGGCACGACCTCCACATCCTGGCGAATGCCGCCGCTAGGCGTCGGCGCGCCTGGCTGAACGGGCGCGCTTTGCTCCGCGCTCTCGTCTCTCTTCGCGCCAGCGCTCTTGCCCGTTAAAACCGTGTTTAAAACGTCCGCCATGTACTCGGTCGAGCGCAGCACCTCCTCCTTATCGGAGGTGTGGGTGCCAAACTCCAGCAGCACGGACTGCGGCAGGATCTCCTGGTTGTAATCGCCCTTGCCGATGAAAATATCCTTGATGAGGCCCGGGTACTTCTCGTCGCCCACGGCCTTGATCTTCTTGGCGAACTCCTTGTTGGCCGCGGAGTTCGGGTTCGAGCGGCCCACCAGCAGCCGCACCTTGGTGGTTTCCTCGCCGTCTACCTCCACCTGGTACTCAGAGGGGTCCGGGATGCCGTCGCGGTGCACGTCGAAGAGCACCTGCGCGCCCTGCCTGACCAGGTTCGTCGCCGTGGCCCTCGACCTTCTATAGGCGCCGGCGTCGTGCGGCAGGTGCTGGGTCACGTCAAGCTCCACCTGCAGGCCGCCCTTTTCAAGGTAGCTTTTCAGGGTAGAGGCCACGTCTAAGATGCCGGCCCAGCCGTTTTCAAGGCTGGCGGAACCGTCGCCCTTTTCGTAGGCTTCGTCGGTGTGCGTGGCATAAAGCCCCACGCTGCGCACCGCCGCCGCCACGGGCTGCAGCTCGTATTCCGTCAGGCTCAGCGCCGGTTCCTCGCCCAAATTCTCCATCGTGGCGACCATATTCACCCGGTCGATGGCCTTCACGCGGTAGAGCTGGTTATCGCCCGAGATGTACTCGTCGCCGATGTCCACATCCGCCGCGATCGAGGTGATTTTCTGGCCGCTCTCATCGGCCAGGGTCCAAATCGACTCGCCTTGGGCATGCGCGCCCGCGGGCAAGAGCAGGCTAAGGGCCAAAACGGCTGCGCAAAGCGCAAAGCTCCACTTTTTCATGGCTTTTTCCCTTTTCATCCGCGCCCTTCCTCCCCGCCGTCAGGCTCCTTGCGCCTTTCCGCTCTCTTTTCGCCGTTTTCAACGATTTCCGCATGGCCGCCGCTCACGCGCACGTTGCGCTTGGCCCCGGTGAAGCGCTCCAGCGTTTCACCGATGACCTCAGCCAGGATCACCGCCAAAAAGCCCGAAAGGATCACGGTATCCATCGCGCCCGCGCCGCCGAGGTTCAGGTTCACGGGGATGCCATGCGCCTGGTTCCAAATCGCCTGCGCGATATCCGCCAAAAGCACGCCCATGACGCCCGAAATGAACGAAGCGATGCGGCTTCTGCCCATGATGTAGGCGATCAGGCCGGCCGCGATGCCGTAGAGGTATTTGGGGTCAAAGGGCATGGCTTCCGGCTCGTTTGGGAAGAAGCGCCCGATGAGGAACACCGCCGTGGCGCTGAGCAGCGATCCCAGCACGGCCCGCCATCTCTCCCAGGCCGTGTCCGCCTTAAAGAAGAGGTACACGCACAGCCCAAAGGGGATCAGCGCGCCGCCGATGTTCACGGCCACGTTCGGGCCAAAGGGAATCGACGGGATCCACCCGCCGATGAAGATCAGCGCGATGAACAGCAGCGCCTGCCTATCGTTCAGGCGCATCCTGTCCAGCACGCGCTGGCCCACGCCGAACAGCACGAGCACCGCCGCCGCGACCAGCAAAATCATGCCTAAAGACATATTAAAAACCACCTTCTTGCTGCAACTTTCCGTAAAAGAGCATGTCCGCAAGAAGATGGTTTTATGTTGGTTTTGATGAATTCGCCTAAAAAAGCCGAGAGAGGCGGCCTTAATGCCTCTCTTGCAGGTGCATCCAGAAGAAGCCCACGGCCATGTCGCAAAGCCTGCGCTTATCGTCTTCCGATAGGATCTGGCCGTTCATGGTGATGGTGTGCGAGTGCATGAAGTCGAAGTACTCGTACTCCTGCGTGAAGGCGAACTTGTCGGCCGTGCGCCTTTCCTCGGTGCGGCCCAGAAGATAGTCCAGCGATACGTCGAAAAACTCAGCAAAGGAAGAAAGCTGCTGGAGCTCAGGCTCGCGCAGGCCGCGCTCGTAGCCGCCTATGGCGCTGGGCGAAAGGTTAAACAGGATCGCCAGCTCCCGCTGCTGCAGGCTCTTTTCCTTCCGAAGCGCCTTCAGCCTTCGCCCAAAGTCCATTCCAGCCGCCATGCGCTTCGCCTCCCATGGGTTTATCCATCTGAATCATACCATGCCATCGTGCGCAAGGGAAGCCGCGGCGGCGCGCCACTTGCTAAAAAGTTGCTAACATTTCGTGGTTTCGCCGGCCTCGCAATCGTTTCAAAGGGTAAAACAGCGCTTTTTGTCGAAGATCCCTCAGCGCAGATCGCCCAGGAAGAACAGCGCGATGGTGCCCGGGCCCGAGTGCGCGCCGATCACGGGGTCAAGGTCGTGGATGATGCAGTCCTTGAAGCTAAGCTTTTCCTGCAGCCGATCGCGCAGGTACTCCGCATCCGCCAGGCTGTCTCCGTGCGAAATGCCGATGGTCTGCCCCTCGGGCTCCACGATGTGCGCAAAGAGCGCTTCCGCCAGAGCGTCGAGCGAAGCCTTCCTGCCCCTGACCTTTGAAACGTTCACCAGCTTGCCCTCGTCGCTCACATGCAGAATCGGCTTGATGCCGAGCATCGAGCCCAGCACCGCGGTCGCCGCTGAAACCCGGCCCCCGCGCTTGAGGAAGAAGAGATCATCCACCGTGAACCAGTGGCATAGTTTTAGCTTATTGCCCTCAAGCCAGGCATGCACTTCCTCGATGCCCTTCCCGGCCTCGCGCTGCCGCGCTGCTTCCAGCACCAGCAGCCCCTGGCCAAGCGCCGCCGCGAGCGTATCCACATGAAAGATCTTCCTCTCTGGGTAGAGGGGCTTTAATTCCTCCAGCACCATGCGGCCGACCTGGTAGGTAGCCGAAAGCCCGGACGAAAAGCCGATGAAGAGCAGATCCTTCCCGTCTTTTAAGAGCTCTTCGCACAGGGCTTTGCAGGGCCCGGCTTCAATGCAGGATGTTTTTATATCCTTTTTCTCGCGCATCATGGCGAAAAAGCGCTGTAGGTCGTTGATTTCGCCCTTTTTGTAGCTCAAAAAACTCTCGCCCTCCACCTGAAAGACGAGGGACAGCACGTCTACGGAATAGCGCTCGATCAAAGCGTCCGGTAGGTTGGCCGAGGAATCGGTCACGATTGCGTAACTCATCGAAAAAACCTCCTATGGTTGGGTGCGCAAAAGCGCCCAATCTGGTTCGCAAACCCAGATTATCATGCGGGCAATCACCCTGTCAACGGCGAGCATCATTGTTAAATACGCCCTTTTATGCTGCAATGGCGCTAGAAACGGCCTAAAAACGAGCCCACGCGGCTTTGGCTGAAGGGCGGCTCGCCGCATCGGACGAAAATCGCCCCGCTCAAAGGCGCAAATAACCCCCATGGCATCGGCCTGCCCGCCGGCCGGGCCGGGCCGCGTTGGGGCAGAGGCCTTCTTCCTAATTTTGACCCGGGCGAGCGCTTTTGTCGAGGATCCTTCCCGCTTGTGCGGGCAAGGCCTCTCGTCATTGCGATTGCCGCGTCGCTTTGCTCCTCGCAATGATGGTGCCCATAGCCCTTTCGTTATTGCGAGCGGCAGCGAAGCAATCCAGCGCGTCCTTCTACCTCGTCATTGCGATTGCCGCGTCGCT
>JAITTC010000209.1 GCA_031287285.1 Christensenellaceae bacterium | reverse complement strand
AGCGCCATGGAATAAAGTCCTCCAGTCGCGCCGGGTTAATCGGTTTTTCAAGTTTAGCACCCGCCCGGCGCTTTTTAAAGAAAGAAAGGTTAATTTTTCGCGTTTTTGGCAGTCTCTGCGCAGAGGGGGCGCAAAAAGGCGCGGCCGCCCGGCGGCCGCGCCTCCGCTTTGCTAGTCCACAAAGTCGAACTCGATTTCGCCCAGGCGCACGCTGTCGCCATCCTTTGCGCCCCTTTGCCGCAGAGCGTCGATGATGCCGCTTCTGCGCAGAACGCCCTCGAAATAGGCCAGGGATTCGTCGTCGTCGAGATCGACGCGGCGAAGCAGGCCCTGAACCAGCGGGCCCTCGACCACATACCAATCATTCTCGCGAAAAACGCGGAATTCCGAAAGATCGGCGGGGATTTCTTCGGGAAGGTCGTCGATGAAGCTCTCGATGGGGGGAAGGGTTTTGAGGAGCTCCGCGCAGCGCGCCACAAGGGGCTCCAGCCCCTCGCTGATGGGAGCACAGGCAGGGAAGATCTCAAGGCCCGGGAAGGCCGCCTTTAAGCGGGCAAGGTTTTCATCCGCGCCCGGAAGGTCGGTCTTATTGGCGCAAAGAAGCTGCGGCCTTGAGCGCAACTCGCCGTAGCGCGAGAGCTCGCGGTTGATGGCGTGGACGTCCTCGACGGGGTCGCGCCCCTCGCTGCCCGAAACATCGACCACATGCACGAGCAGCCGCGTGCGCTCGATATGGCGCAGGAAGGTATGCCCAAGCCCCGCGCCCTCGCTCGCGCCCTCGATGAGGCCCGGTATATCGGCCAAGACGAAGCCGTCGCCGTAGGCGCGGACGACGCCTAAGTTTGGCGTCAAGGTGGTGAAGTGGTAGTTCGCGATCTTTGGCTTGGCGGCGGTTAAGCCCGCGAGCATCGTGGACTTGCCCACGTTCGGGAAGCCGACCAGGCCTACGTCCGCGATGGAGCGAAGCTCTAAAACGAGCCTTGCCCTTTTGCCCTTTTGGCCGGGGTTTGCAAAGCGCGGGGCCTGGCGCACGGGGTTTGCGAAGTGCGAATTGCCCCAGCCGCCGCGCCCGCCGCGAAAAAGAACCTGCGGCAGGCCGTCTTCGGTCAAATCGGCCAAAACAAGGCCGGTTTCGCCGTCCTTCACCAGGGTACCCGGCGGCACCTTGATGGTCAAATCCTGCCCCGCCTTGCCGCCCATGCGGTTTGGGCCGCCGGGCTGGCCGTCTTCTGCCAGAAACTTGCGGCGGTATTGAAAGTCCAGCAGGGTGTGCATGCCCGGGTCTGCCACGAAGACGATGCTGCCGCCTCGGCCGCCATCGCCCCCGTCGGGCCCACCGGCAGCGACGTACTTTTCGCGGTGGAACGACACCTTGCCGTCGCCGCCGTCGCCCGCCTTTACCTCTATTTTTGCCTGGTCAACAAAGAGTGCCAAGTCGTTTCTCCTTACATCCCATCGGGTCGTTTTTGCGCGGGGGGCTCCCGCGCATGTTCTTCGCCATTGCTTCATCACCGCGCGCCCTGCAATGGCATCCAAGCGAATCCCCTTTTATTCCCGCGCGGGTGCGATGTGCAGCGCGCGAAGCTGCTCTTCCTGCACGGAAGAGGGGGTTTCCATCATCAGGCAGGCGCCGTTTGAGGCCTTGGGGAAGGCCAAAACATCGCGGAGGGACTGCGCATGGGTCAGCGCCATCATCAGCCGATCGATGCCAAAGGCGAAGCCGCCATGCGGGGGCACGCCATAGCGGAAGGCCTCGAGCAAAAAGCCAAAGCGCTCCCAGGCGAGGTCATGGGGCAGGCCGATCATGTTAAACATCTCCTCCTGCACCTCTGGGTTGTGGATGCGAATGGAGCCGGAGCCCATTTCAAGGCCGTTGAGCACCAAATCGTAGGCCTTGGCGCGAACGCTGCCCGGATCTGCCTGCACGAGGGGAAGATCTTCATCCATGGGCGAGGTAAAGGGGTGGTGCATGGCCAAAAAGCGCTGATCTTCCTCGCTCCATTCGAGCAGCGGGAATTCGGTGACCCAAAAGAGGTCGTCTTTTTCAAGGTCGATGAGCTTCAGCCGGCGGCCGATCTCGAGCCGGAGCTGCCCCAGGGTTTGCAGCACCACGGATTCCTGATCCGCCACGAAAAAGAGAATATCGCCCTCTTCCGCGTTCATCAGCGCCTTTAATTCCGCGGCCTTTTCATCGCTTAAGAACTTCAAAAAGGGCGAGCGAACGCCGTCTGGCCCAAAGCTCATCCAGGCGAGGCCCTTGGCCTTGAAGGTTTTGGCGAATTCACCCAGCGCGTCGATCTCCTTGCGCGAAAGGCGGCCGGCGCAGCCCTTGGCATTGATACCGCGCAGCTGCGGCGCGCCTTCAAAAACCGAGAAGCCGCAGCCCTTGGCCCAGCCGCTCGCATCCTGGAGCTTTAGGCCAAAGCGGCGATCCGGCTTGTCGGAGCCATAGTCGTCCATCGCCTGGCGCCAGGTGATGCGCTCGAGGGGAAGCTTGATTTCGCTGCCCTTAACGGCCCGAAACACGGCCTGAAAGGCCCCTTCGACCACGGTCTGCACATCCCTTGGCTCCACAAAGCTCATCTCGAGGTCGCACTGGGTGAATTCAGGCTGGCGGTCTGCTCTGGAGTCCTCGTCGCGGAAGCAGCGCGCAAGCTGGAAGTAGCGATCGCAGCCGCCAAGCATGAGCAGCTGCTTATAGATCTGCGGGGACTGCGGCAGGGCGTAGAACTCGCCTGGGTGCACGCGCGAAGGGACGAGGTAATCGCGAGCGCCCTCGGGGGTGGACTTGGTCAGAATCGGGGTTTCGACCTCGATGAAGTTTTGCGAGTCCATGTAGCTTCTAAGGGTCTGCGTCAGCTTCGATCGCAGGCGCAGCATGGCCTGCACCGAGGGCTTGCGAAGCTCAAGATAACGATATTTTAGGCGAAGAGCCTCGTTTTCATCCGGGTGATCCTCGTCGATGTAGATGGGCGGGGTCTGCGAGGAATTGAGCAGCGCCGCCCTTTTGACGAAAACCTCGATCTGCCCGGTGGGGAGCTTGTCGTTCACCGCTTCCGGCGCGCGAAGCGAAACATCGCCCTCCGCGCTGAGCACATACTCGCCGCGCAGGCTCTCGCCCAAGGCAAAGAGCGCAGGGCCGCAGATCGTTTCGTCAAACACCAATTGAACAAGGCCGGTCTTATCCCGCAGCCAAACGAAGATCAGGCCGCCTAGATTGCGGCTTCTTTGCACCCAGCCGCAGAGCTGCACCGCCTGCCCGGCTTGTTCCGGCCGAAGCTCCCCGCAATAATGGCTGCGCGGGAAGGCCTTTGATTCGATCGTCATCTTAAAGCTCCTTTTTTAAGGGTTTCGATGAGTTCCGCGGGGGAAAGCGCGACCTCTTCCTTGCTTTGCATATCGCGCAGGGTGTATTTGCCGCTCTGCAATTCGTTTTCGCCGATGACCACCACATAAGGCGAACCCAGGCGCCCGGCGTACTTAAATTGGGCCTTCAGGCTTCTGCCCGCGTGGTCCATATCGGCGCTCAGGCAGCTTTCGCGCAGGCTCTGCGCAAGGGTCAGCGCGGCCAGCGCGGCCTCCTGCCCCATCGAGGCGATGAAGACGCCCGGGGCCTCGCTCCGCTCGCCCTCAAAGAGCCCATGGCCTTCCATCACGGAAAGGATGCGCTCCATGCCAAGGCCAAAGCCGATGCCCGCGGTGGGCGGCCCGCCGATCAGCTCCACGAGGCCGTCGTAGCGCCCGCCGCCGAAGGTGGTGAAGTGCCCGCCGTCCGGCAGGGCTGCAATCATCTCAAAAACGGTCTTGGTGTAGTAGTCAAGGCCGCGAACCAGCCCAGTGTCGATCACAAAGGGCACGCCAAGCTTCTGAAGCGCGATTTTGAGGGCTTCGAAGTGACCGGAGCAGTCTTCGCAAAGGTAGTCCAGCGTCACCGGCGCGCCCTTTAGTTCTTCCTGGCAGGAAGGAACCTTGCAGTCGAGGATGCGCAAGGGGTTGCGGGAAAAGCGCTCGTTGCAGCTACCGCAAAGCCTGGGCAGTCTGGGCCGCAGGAACTCGCGCAGCGCTTCTTGATAGCTTGGGCGGCATTGGGGGCAGCCGATTGAATTCACATGCAATTCCAGGTCTTTAAGCCCTAAACGCCGCACGATGCCAGCGCCAAGGGCGATGATCTCTGCGTCCATGCTGGGCGACGGCGCGCCGAAGGCCTCCACGCCGAACTGGTGGTGCTCGCGGAAGCGGCCGGCCTGCGGCGCCTCATAGCGGAAGACCGGGCAATAGAGGTAATACATCTTAAGGGGCAAGGGCTCGTTGAACAGGCCGTGCTCCAAAAAAAGCCGCACCGCGCCGGCCGTGCCCTCGGGCTGTAGGGTGATGGAGCGGCCGCCCTTATCTTCAAAGGTGTACATTTCCTTTTGAACGATGTCGGTCGTTTCGCCAACGCCGCGCAGAAAGAGCTCGGTGTGCTCAAAAACCGGCGTGCGAATCTCGTGGAAGCCAGCAAGGCGGCATTCCTCGCGCATGACGCTTTCGATATGCTGCCAGCGGCTGCTTTGCGAAGGGAGCACGTCGCGCGTGCCCCTGGGTGCCTGAATCATGAAAAGAACCTCCTAACCCAAAAAAGCGCCGCCGAAGGGCGCTTCAGCCAGTACCCAATAGTATAGGGCGCGGAAGGAGGCTTGTCAAATCAAAAAGAGGGATTTTCGCGCCTTTTGCGGGGCTGTTTACAAGTTTGGGCGCGAGGGTATATTATAGATCAAGCGAAGCGGGGCTGAAGCCCCAAGCGAAAAGAGGAATGCCGCATGGAAGAAAGCGGTCGGGTGCTGGAGATCCACGACGGAATGATGACGGTGCTTTTTGAGCGCTCGACGATGTGCGAGCGCTGCGGCGCCTGCGAAAAGGCCAACGAAGAGATGCGGATGCTGGTGCGCCGCGCGAAGGAAGCCGAGGTGGGCGACCGGGTGAAGGTAAGCCTTCGCGGCGGGACGCTCTTAAAAGCCGCGCTGCTGGCCTATGGGCTGCCGCTGCTGGGGCTGCTTTTGGGCCTGGTTTTAGGCGAGATGCTGCCCTTTCAAGGGAACCATGACCTGATCGCCGTCGGCCTTGGCCTGGGGCTTGCCGGCCTTGCCTTTTTAGGGCTGAAGCTCACCGAGCCCCTGCGCGAAAAGAACTATAGCCCCACGGTTGTGGCGATTGAAAAACCCTGCACGAGGAGGAAAGAATCATGAGCGAAAACAAGCTGATCCTGCAGATCGAGAGCGGAGACGAGTTCAAAGAGAAGGTTCTGGGCGCCGAAGGCGGCGTGCTGGTGGACTTTTGGGCTGCCTGGTGCGGCCCATGCCGCATGGTGGCCCCGGCGCTTGAGCAAATCGCGGGCGAAAAGGCGGGCAAGCTCACCATCGCCAAGGTCAATGTCGACGATCTGGGCGAGCTGGCCGCGGAATATGGCGTGATGAGCATCCCCAACATGGTGCTCTTCAAGGGCGGCCAGCCGGTCGATCGAATGGTCGGCGCGGCCCCGAAGGCCATGATCGAAGAGTTCGTCAACAATCACCTTTAAGCCAAATACATAAAGCCCCAAAACCGCCCGGCACGCTCTTTTTGCGTGAAGGGCGGTTCTTTGCGCCTGCGACGGCTCGCCAAGATCTTCAAGGAAGCCGGTTTTGCCCAAAATTCGTTTTTCCCCGTTTAGAGCGAGGCCATGAAAGGCGGAAGTGATCACGCCTGCGCCACGCACATCGGCACGATCGCCTCTTTAGCATCAAAAATCGGCCAAGATAACCCGAATGCATCCGGTCACGGCGCGCAATCTAGGAGCGGGCAACCTCTCGGGAATCAGCAACGGTTTGCAAGGCACAAAAGGGCGAGAGCTTCTCTCGCCCTTTTGTGCTCTATTGGCTTTTGCATAAATCCTAGCAGCGGCGGCAGCCATTGCACCTAGGGCGGCAAGCCTGCCCCTGCAGGCCTTGCGGCCCCTGCGGCCCCATTGGCCCCTGCGCGCCGGCCTGGCCGGTGGCGCCCTGCGGGCCGATGGCACCAGCCGGGCCTTGCGGACCTTCTGGGCCTGCCGGCCCGACGAGGCCGTCTTGCGTCACGATGGTTACGGCAACACCGCTATCTATTCGGCGATATTGACTAACGCCTATGGAAGGATCCAAATACGAATACTCAAGCCCCACTTGGTTGAGTACGGTCATCCCTTCCTGCGTCGTGTTTGGCACCCGAAGCTGATACTCCGCATGCACCGTCCCGCCCGGCGGAATGGTCGGCAGATGGATCCCCGCCAGCAGGGCGTCGTCCGGATACGCGACACCGTTGACGGTTAGGGAACCCGGCACGATGTTGGGCTTGCTTCCGTCAACCAGGTTATCTAGTAAAACGCCATCCGTGATGGGGTCAGGGGTCGTGTTGGTGTAATCGATCGTATAGGTCAGCACATCGCCCGGCTTCGCCGTGACCTTATCGACGCTTTTCACCAAATTCTCACCCGTGTCGTTCCACAGGTAGGTTTCGGCGCTAATGCTTTCGTTCCCGCTCGGGGTTTGGTAGTAAAAATAAGCGTAATTGCTCAGACGACCGTTGGCGCGATTGCCCACAACCGCTTGAAAGGTAACCGTTCTGCTCTGCCCCGGGGCGAGGCTGCCAATTAGCGATGCGCCATTGATGGTGCTGTCGGGTGCAGGCGCGCCGTCTACCCGCACGGAGCCCGGAACCAGCGCAAGTTCACTATACAGATAGTCTTGCAGGTTAACGCCGCTGAGCGTGTCCGCAGAGGTGTTATTCAGTTGCAGCGTAAAGGTGACGATCTCGCCTGGCGTCACCGAAACTTTGTCGCTGGTCTTCGTCGCGCTCGAATGCGCTGCCACGGCCCTTACATCGCGGCCGGCGCCGCCCCGCGCCTCCGCCAAGGCGCGTTCCAAAACGCCAAGCTCGGCCGGGCTCAAGCCTCGCAGCAGGCGGTTCAATTCTTGAAGCATTTTGCCCTCCTTAATATCGCAATGGCGGCCCTGGGGCGGTTTCCCTCCCCCCCCGTTCGCCATGGCTTTTCTTCATTTCCCACTGCAGGGTATGCAGAACACGGCAAAATGGTGAGCAATCAGCCCGCCCATGCGGCAAAAAATGCCGAGATGCCGCCTTTAATCAAAAAAGGAGCAGGGCCGCACACCCTGCTCCTCTTCTTTACATGAAATTGCGCCGCGACGACCCACTGGCGCGCCGCCTGCCGCGAAATGGGCCTTGCTCCAGGCCTCTGCCCGGCCCTGCCCGGACCCGCCTTTGGCTCCATACCTTAACCCTAACGAAGCGCCGCAGCGCTTGCCATAGAGGATAAAGGCGCCCCCCTTCTTATGTGAGCGGCCAGGCGCCGGCCAGAACGAAGCGATCGGTAAAGGCCGGTCAATCGCCAATGGGGCGATCAGGAGTAAGGAAAGCGCAAGCAGGATACAGACCAATCCCACGATCGCCATGGCTTACTCGCACTCTTCTGTGGCTTCTTCCGGCTTTGCGCCTGGATCGCCTGCCATCCGCCGCGTTCTTGAGGACGCCTCCATCCGCTTTTGCCTCGCCCAAGGCCTACCCCCGCATCCATCCCGGGAATGAAGCCGAAGCAGCCTACAAATCTCGCCGATCCCCTCTTGCGTCCGCTTTAGTGTCACATGCCCAGCTTTAAGTGGAGCATCCCAAGATCGCCATGGTTTAGCCGCATTCCCCGGTGGCTTCTTCCTGTTTTGCGCCTGGATCGCCTGCCATCCGCCGCGTTCTTGAGGACGCCTCCATCCGCTTTTGCCTCGCCCAAGGCCTGCCCTCGCACCATCCCGGGAATGAAGCCGAAGCAGCCCGCTAAT